>NZ_JBWJPF010000059.1:0-269 GCF_056393265.1 Stenotrophomonas sp. Steno-C15 | reverse complement strand
ACCGCCCGCGATCTGGGCGATCCGGGCATCGATGAGATCTACGGCTGGGGCATGGTCGACCTGCGCAAGGCCATCGAAGGCTTCGGCTCGCTGCGCGTGGACACCGATGTGGTGATGAACCAGAAGGCCGGTGGCCTGAAGGTCTGGGAAGGCGAGGCCTGGGATGACTGGACCAACGACATCGGTGGCCCCGGCAAGCTGACCAAGTCCGGCATCGGCTGGCTGCGCCTGAGCGGCGACAACAGCTTCAACGGTGCGGTGGTGAACGA
>NZ_JBWJPF010000058.1:0-278 GCF_056393265.1 Stenotrophomonas sp. Steno-C15 | reverse complement strand
GGTGCGGGCCTGCAGCTGTTCAAGACCTTCGAGGGCAACAACGGCGAGCGCATCACCCCGCGGGCGCGGGTGGTGTGGCAGAAGGAGCTGGGGGATACGCAGGCCCGCTACAGCACCGGCTTTGCGGCGGCGCCGGATCTGGTGTTCGGCAGCAACAGCCAGACGGTGGGCGAGCAGGTGCTGAGCTGGAACCTGGGTGTGACCAGCCGGGCCAGCGAGCGGCTGTCGGTGATGGTCGACTATGTGGGCGAGCGCCGCGACGGCCAGCTGCAGAATGG
>NZ_JBWJPF010000057.1:0-298 GCF_056393265.1 Stenotrophomonas sp. Steno-C15 | reverse complement strand
CGGCGAAGTGGTCGGCCAGGTGGTCACCACCATGTCCGCCATCGAAGCCTCCTCGAAGAAGATCGCCGAGATCATCAGCGTCATCGACGGCATCGCCTTCCAGACCAACATCCTGGCCCTCAACGCTGCGGTCGAGGCCGCCCGTGCCGGTGAACAGGGCCGCGGCTTTGCGGTGGTCGCCAGCGAAGTGCGCACCCTCGCCCAGCGCTCGGCCGCTGCCGCCAAGGAGATCAAGGGCCTGATCGATGACTCGGTGGGCAAGGTCGCCGATGGTTCTGCGCTGGTACACAAGGCCGGT
>NZ_JBWJPF010000056.1:0-348 GCF_056393265.1 Stenotrophomonas sp. Steno-C15 | reverse complement strand
GGGCGGCCAGTTCCTGCTCAACGGCTCGCTGGTCTCCACCGCCCTGAACACCACCGGCGGCGTCAGCACGGTCAGCGCCGGCGGCGTGCTGGACCACAGCAACCTGGTGGTCGATGGCGGCGTGATCTCCTTCAACGGTACGCAGACCGGCGGTAATACCACCGTAGGCGCCAATGGCCTGCTGAAGGGTGTCGGCACCCTGGGCACCACCCGGGTCGACGGCATCATCGCGCCGGGCAATTCGATCGGCACGCTGACCGTCAACGGTGACTACGTGCAGGGCGCTACCGGTGTGTTCGCGTCTGAACTGGCGCCGGGAGGCCGCAGCGACCAGCTGCACGTCACCGG
>NZ_JBWJPF010000055.1:0-377 GCF_056393265.1 Stenotrophomonas sp. Steno-C15 | reverse complement strand
GTTCCTGCGAGGCCGCGGAAATCTCGGCCATGATGTCGGTCACGCGCTGCACCGAGGCAACGATCTCGCCCATGGTGGCGCCGGCCTTGTGCACCAGCGCAGAACCATCGGCGACCTTGCCCACCGAGTCATCGATCAGGCCCTTGATCTCCTTGGCGGCAGCGGCCGAACGCTGGGCGAGGGTGCGTACTTCGCTGGCGACCACCGCAAAGCCGCGGCCCTGTTCACCGGCACGGGCGGCCTCGACCGCGGCGTTGAGGGCCAGGATGTTGGTCTGGAAGGCGATGCCGTCGATGACGCTGATGATCTCGGCAATCTTCTTCGAGGAGGCTTCGATGGCGGACATGGTGGTGACCACCTGGCCGACCACTTCGCCG
>NZ_JBWJPF010000054.1:0-481 GCF_056393265.1 Stenotrophomonas sp. Steno-C15 | reverse complement strand
GTCCTGCAGGCCCTCGATGCCGGCGATGCTGCGCCGGGTGTCGTGGCGCAGGTCGGTGTAGCGCACTGCCGCGGACAGATAACCGCGCGCGTAGATCGCGTCCAGGTAACCGCCCACATCCAGCGCACGCACGTCGCCGGTGAAGCTGGAGGCGCCACGGGCCTTGGTCGACATATCCGCGGCCGCCACGCTCACGCCCAGGCCGACACGGTCATCGGCCAGGCGCGTATCGGCACCGACCACGATGCCGCCCACGGTATGGCTCATCCCGGCCACGCCAGCATCGGCATCGATGCGGCCATGGCTGGCGAAGCCGCGTGCCCACAGACCGTGGCCACGCTGGCCATCACCGCTGGCCCCCGCACCTGCTGCCGTCGGCTCGACCAGATGCAATGCCAGCTGGTTGAACAGGGTGCCATGGCGCATGCCCGGCTGTGCCGACATCGACTGCGCGACCTGCGCGGCCAGGCCATCGGCATCC
>NZ_JBWJPF010000053.1:0-637 GCF_056393265.1 Stenotrophomonas sp. Steno-C15 | reverse complement strand
GCGGCGGTCGCGTTGCTTGACGTCGGTACGGCCGGTGCCGGCCAGCACGCCGGCCTGCCAGCCATCGAACTCGCGGTCGATACCGACCAGCAGGCCGTTGCTGTTGGCGTCGGTGCGCGCGGTTTCGACATCGCCATCGAGCTTGCCGTTGCCGCCGATCGCCTGTACCCACGCACCGGTCGCGTCGCCGGTGCTGCCCGGCGACGCATTGCCTGCACGCCGCGACAAGGCTGCATCACGCACGTAGCGGCTGCTCTCGACCAGCACCAGCGGCGTGGCGGCATGCAGCTCGCCGCTCAGGCCGTCCAGCGCGGGGCCGACCTGGGCGGGGAACAGCTGGGTCAGCGGCCGGGGCAGCCCCTGGTTGATCGCCAGGCCATCGGCTACGCCAGCGACGGCGCGCTGGTTGCGCGTGGTGGCCGCGGTGGCCAGCAGCGCACCCCGTGCCACGTCGATGCGTGCACCATTGGCGCTGTAGGCCAAGCTGAACTGCAGGAACGGCGAGAATGCACTGAAGTCGGTACGGGCGAACTGACCGTTGATGCCACCGTCGGCGCGCAGGATGCTGAACTGCTCTCCCAGGTAGTACACACCCGGTTCGGGCAGCGCGACCAGCGTGCCGTCCAGCGTGGCGGTA
>NZ_JBWJPF010000052.1:0-637 GCF_056393265.1 Stenotrophomonas sp. Steno-C15 | reverse complement strand
CACCGCCACGCTGGACGGCACGCTGGTCGCGCTGCCCGAACCGGGCGTGTACTACCTGGGTGAGCAGTTCAACATCCTGCGCGCCGACGGTAGCATCAATGGTCAGTTCGCCCGTACCGACTTCAGTGCATTCTCGCCGTTCCTGCAGTTCAGCCTGGCCTACAGCGCCAATGGTGCGCGCATCGACGTGGCCCGGGGTGCGCTGCTGGCCACCGCGGCCACCACGCGCAACCAGCGCGCCGTCGCTGGCGTAGCCGATGGCCTGGCGATCAACCAGGGCCTGCCCCGGCCGCTGACCCAGCTGTTCCCCGCCCAGGTCGGCGCCGCGCTGGACGGCCTGAGCGGCGAGCTGCATGCCGCCACGCCGCTGGTGCTGGTCGAGAGCAGCCGCTACGTGCGTGATGCAGCCTTGTCGCGGCGTGCGGGCAATGCGTCGCCGGGCAGCACCGGCGACGCGACCGGTGCGTGGGTACAGGCGATCGGCGGCAACGGCAAGCTCGATGGCGATGTCGAAACCGCGCGCACCGACGCCAACAGCAACGGCCTCCTGGTCGGTATCGACCGCGAGTTCGATGGCTGGCAGGCCGGCGTGCTGGCCGGCACCGGCCGTACCGACGTCAAGCAACGCGACCGCCGT
>NZ_JBWJPF010000051.1:0-836 GCF_056393265.1 Stenotrophomonas sp. Steno-C15 | reverse complement strand
TCGGTGGTGCGGAAGTAGAACTGCGGGCGGTAGCCGTTGAAGAACGGGGTGTGACGGCCGCCCTCGTCCTTCGACAGCACGTACACTTCGCCTTCGAACTCGGTGTGCGGGGTGATCGAACCCGGCTTGGCCAGAACCTGGCCGCGCTCGACGTCGTCACGCTTGGTGCCGCGCAGCAGCAGACCGGCGTTGTCGCCTGCCTGGCCCTGGTCCAGCAGCTTGCGGAACATTTCCACGCCGGTCACGGTGGTCTTCTGGGTCGGACGGATACCGACGATTTCGATTTCGTCACCAACCTTGATCACGCCGCGCTCGATACGACCGGTCACCACGGTGCCGCGGCCCGAGATCGAGAACACGTCTTCCACCGGCATCAGGAACGGCTTGTCGATCGCACGCTCCGGCTCCGGAATCCAGGTGTCCAGCGCGTCGACCAGCTTCAGGATCGCCGGCACGCCGATCTCGCTCTGGTCGCCTTCCAGCGCCAGGCGGGCCGAACCCGAGATGATCGGGGTGTCGTCGCCCGGGAACTCGTACTTGCTCAGCAGTTCGCGCACTTCCATTTCGACCAGCTCGAGCAGCTCGGCGTCGTCGACCATGTCAGCCTTGTTCAGGAACACCACGATGTACGGCACGCCGACCTGACGCGACAGCAGGATGTGCTCGCGGGTCTGCGGCATCGGGCCGTCAGCGGCCGAGCACACCAGGATCGCGCCGTCCATCTGGGCAGCACCGGTGATCATGTTCTTGACGTAGTCAGCGTGGCCCGGGCAGTCAACGTGGGCGTAGTGACGGGTCGGGGATTCGTATTCGACGTGCGCGGTCGAGATCGTGAT
>NZ_JBWJPF010000050.1:0-1476 GCF_056393265.1 Stenotrophomonas sp. Steno-C15 | reverse complement strand
GCGGCAACCCGATCGGCCAGACCACCGCCGATGGCGCCGGCAACTGGAGCTACACGCCGGCTACACCGTTGCCGAATGGCACGGTGATCACTGCGGTGGCCCAGGATGCGGCGGGCAACGGCAGCGGCCCGGCCAGTACCACGGTCGATTCGGTCGCGCCGCCGGCACCGACGATCGACGCGAGCAATGGCAGCGTCATCAGCGGCACCGCCGAAGCCGGTGCGACAGTGATCCTCACTGACGGCAACGGTATTCCGATTGGGCAGACCATCGCCGATGGCAGTGGCAACTGGTCGTTCACGCCCGGCACGCCTCTGCCCGATGGCACCGTCATCAATGCACTGGCGCGCGACGCGGCCGGCAACAACAGCAGCCCGGTCAGCACGACCGTCGATGCGGTCGCGCCCTCGGCGCCGACGCTCGATGCCAGCAACGGCACGGTGATCACCGGCACCGTCGAGCCCGGCGTGAAGGTGATCCTGACCGACGGCAACGGTGATCCCATCGGCGAAGCCATCGCCGATGGCAGCGGCAACTGGAGCTTCACCCCGGCTACGCCGCTGCCCGACGGCACCGTCATCAATGCCATCGCGCAGGATGCGGCGGGCAACAACAGCGGCCCGGTCAGCACCACCGTCGATGCGGTGGCGCCGCCGGCACCGGTGATCGACCCGAGCAACGGCAGCGTCATCAGCGGTACGGCTGAAGCCGGTGCCACGGTGATCCTCACCGATGGCAATGGCGCTCCGATCGGGCAGACCACCGCCGATGGCAGTGGCAACTGGAGCTTCACTCCCGGTGCGCCGCTGCCCGATGGCACCGCGATCAACGCGGTGGCCCAGGATGCGGCGGGCAATAGCAGTGGCCCGGCCACCACCACGGTGGACGCGGTGGCGCCGCCGGCCCCGGTGATCGACCCGAGCAATGGCAGCGTCATCAGCGGCACCGCTGAAGCCGGCGCCACGGTGATCCTCACCGATGGCAGTGGCAACCCGATCGGGCAGGCTATCGCCGATGGCAGCGGCAACTGGAGCTTCACCCCTGGAGCGCCGCTGCCCGATGGTACCGTGATCAACGCGGTGGCGCAGGATGCGGCAGGCAATAGCAGCGGCCCGGCCACCACCGCGGTGGACGCGGTGGCGCCGCCGGCACCGGTGATCGACCCGAGCAACGGCAGTGTCATCAGCGGTACGGCTGAAGCCGGCGCCACGGTGATCCTCACCGATGGCAATGGCGATCCGATCGGGCAAGCTATCGCCGATGGCAGTGGCAACTGGAGCTTCACCCCTGGAGCGCCGCTGCCCGATGGCACTGTGATCAACGCGGTGGCGCAGGATGCGGCGGGCAATAGCAGCGGCCCGGCCACCACCACGGTGGATGCGGTGGCGCCGCCGGCCCCGGTGATCGACCCGAGCAATGGCAGCGTCATCACTGGCACCGCTGAAGCCGGTGCAACAGTGATCCTGACCGATGGCA
>NZ_JBWJPF010000005.1:0-187114 GCF_056393265.1 Stenotrophomonas sp. Steno-C15 | reverse complement strand
GAACCGGTCACATTCGGCACGCGGCCCCGTCATGGGACACAATCCCTGCAGGAGCCGCTGCCATGACGACGTTCGCCGCCAGCATCGACCAGACCCTGGAACGTGAACTGCCAGCCGCCAGCAGTGGCTGCCAGCACGCCTATGGGCGCATCGTGCTCGCCTGCCAGAACACCGTGACCGCCATCGCCCTGGCCATTACCGGCGATCGCCAGGCCAGCGAGGACATCGCGCAGGAAGCGTTCGTGAAGGGCTGGCAGCAACTGCACCAGCTGCGCAGTTCCACCAGCTTCCTGCCCTGGCTGCGGCAGATCACCCGCAACCTCGCGCGCGACTGGCTGCGTGCACAACGCGGCAGGCCCCTGAGCGGCGAGGCCGCCGAAGTTGCGCTGGGCATGGCGGCCGACCCCTCGCCGACTGCCGCCGACCGCCTGCAGCGACTGGAAGAGGAGGTTGCCGCCGAGGACATCATCTCGGCGCTGCCCACCGACAGCCGCGAAGTCCTGCTGCTTTACTACCGGGAAGGTCAGCGCTCGCAGCAGGTGGCGGACCTGCTGGGCCTGAGTGATGCGGCGGTGCGCAAGCGCCTGTCGCGGGCCCGCGCGCAGGTCCGCGAGGGACTGCTGCAGCGCTTCGGCGAATTCGCGCGCAGCAGCGCACCCAGCGCTGCCTTCGCAACCACCGTGGTCTCGATGGTGCTGATCGCTGCGCCCGGCACGGCCAGTGCCGCGATCCTGCTCGGCACCGGTGTGGGCATTGGCGGCAGCAAGCTGGGGTTGGGCGGCGCCAGCGCAGCCGGCGGTACCGCGATGGGATCGCTGACAGCGGCGCTGGGGCACCTGCATCTGGTCCCGGCCCACAACTGGGCAGCGATCGCCGGTGCCGTGCTGGGCGGCGTGCTGGGCAGCTACCTGGGCGGTCGCTTCCTGCTGTCCTACGCCGAAACGGAACCGGAGCGGGCCCAGGTCCGGCGCTTCGTCCATCTCAACACCTGGACCGTGATGGCCTGCTGCCTGTCCATACTGCTGGTCGTGCTGCTGCAGACGCCGGTATGGGTACACCTGGTGGTCATGGCCATCGGCCTGGGTGCGGTCAACTACCAGTGCCTGGGACCGCTGCAGCGCCTGATGCGGCCCTTGATCGTGCGCGACGCAGCGCGGCGCGGGCGGCAGGGCATCAACTGGAAGTACGAAGCGATGTACGGCCGCAGCGCCATCATCGCGATGAACCTGCTGGTGATCGCCCTGGTGGCCTATACGCTGCTCGACAGCGGTCGCCTGTAACGGACGACGCCGGCAGTCTGCCGGCGTCGTCGTTGAAGGTTGCGCCGTGATCAGCGCTGCGGCTTCGGTGCGGCGCCGTCACGCGGGCCCCCGTGGCGCGGGCCGCCATGCATCGGGCCCTTCGCCGCATCGAATTCGGCCTTGCTCAACTGGCCGTCCTTGTTGGTGTCGGCAGCGGCGAACCAGGCGTCGCGATGCTGCTTCATGCGCAGCTCGCGATCAGCCTTGTCCAGATAGCCGTCCTTGTTGAGATCGAGCTGGTCGAAACGTGCCGCCAGGCGCGGATCGGCCTTGGCCTCTTCGCGGCTGATGCGGCCGTCCTTGTCGGTGTCCAGCCTGGCCCAGCGCTCGCCGCCATGGCCGCCACGACGACCATGCTGCCAGCGCGGCATTTCATCGCGCGACAGCCTGCCGTCCTTGTTGCGGTCCAGTTCGTCGAACTTGGCCGCCAGACGTGGGTTGGCAGCGGCCTCGCTGCGGTCGATGACACCGTCACCGTTGGTGTCCAGCTTGGCCGGACGCTGTGCCGGTGCGGTCGGGGGAGTCGCCGCCAGCGCGACACCGGAGGCGGACGTGGCAAGCAGCAGGGCCAGCAGCAGGGGGGTACGGATCATGAGGTCACTCCTGGGGATGAGGTTGCGTCGGGGTGATCAGTTCACCCTCGAATGACAACAACGCCCGGCCGCGACGGCGGTTGACGCGGTCGCCAGTTCCGTTCATCCGGCGGACAGTCGCGTTCATTGCGACACGCTGGGGCTATGCTGTGGCCATGGCGATCCACGGCGACAGAGACGACGAACTGCGGCTGTTCCAGACCGGCGAGCACCCCTGCGGGTACTGGCCGGACCGGGTGGCGCGCGACCTGGTGATGGATCCCCACGACCGTCGCCTGGGCGGCCTGTATCCCCTCGCACTCAGCTGGGGCTTCCGCCGCAGCGGCGACCTGGTCTATCGGCCCCACTGCGCGCAGTGCCATGCCTGCGTGGCGGTACGGATTCCGGTGGCCCGGTTCGCACCGGACCGCAGCCAGCGTCGCTGCGCCACCCGCAACGCCGACCTGGAAGTGCGGATCACCGCCGCCACTGCGCGCGAGGACCTGTTTGCCCTCTACCACCGCTATCTGGTGCACCGCCACGCCAACGGCGGCATGGACGATCATGGCCCGCACGAGTTCGAGCAGTTCCTGATCGGCAGCTGGTCGCACACCCGCTTCCTGGAGATGCGCCTGCCGGGCCACGATGGCCGGCCCAGCCAGCTGCTCGGAGTGGCCGTCACCGATGTCACCGAGCACGGCCTTTCGGCGGTCTATACCTTCTTCGATCCAGACCACGCAGCGCGGGGACTGGGCACGTTCGCCATCCTGCAGCAGATCGAATGGGCGCGTCGCGAAGGACTGCCGCACGTCTATCTGGGCTACTGGATCCGTGAACACCAGAAAATGGACTACAAGCGCCGCTTCCGTCCGCTGGAGGCCTACGATGGCCGTCGCTGGCACGATTTCGACCGCGATCTGGACGGCCGCTGACAAACCGCTGACACCGGGCGGGGTGCACAATAGGCGGCATGAACACCCAACCCCTGATTCTTGCCCTGGCCCTGCTGTGTGGCGCTGCGGCCCCTGCTCTTGCCAGGACCCCTGCGATGACCGAAACACCGTCCGCATCGCTGCGCCTGGCCACCTACAACACGTCGCTGTACTCCGATGAGGCCGGCGGCCTGATCCGGGAGCTTGAAGGCGACAGCGCGCATGCGCGCAAGATTGCCGCCGTGCTGCAGCAGGTGCGCCCGGACCTGGTGCTGCTGAACGAATTCGATTTCGACGACGCCCATCGCGCCGCCGACCTGTTCCAGAAGCGCTACCTGGAAGTGGCGCAGCCGGGCGGCGGCGCGCCGCTGCACTTCGCCTACCGCTACCTGGCCCCGGTCAACACCGGCGTGCCCAGTGGCCTGGACCTGGACAACAACGGCGTGGTCGGCGGCGAAGGTCGCAGCCGTGGCAACGATGCCTGGGGCTACGGCCTGCACCCGGGCCAGTACGGCATGCTGGTGCTGTCGCGCTACCCGATCGATGAAGCCAGGGTACGCAGCTTCCAGCTGCTGAAGTGGAGCACGATGCCGGGCGCGATCCGTCCGGTCGATCCGCGCAGCGGGCAGAGCTTCTACAGCGACGCCGTGTGGTCGAAGCTGCGCCTGTCGTCGAAGTCGCACTGGGATGTACCGGTGCAGACCCCGGCAGGCGTGGTGCATGCGCTGGTCTCGCACCCGACGCCGCCGGTGTTCGACGGCCCGGAAAAGCGCAACGCGGCGCGCAACCACGACGAACTGCGCCTGTGGCAGGAGTATCTCACCGCGGGTGACAAGCCCTGGCTGTGCGACGACAAGGGCCAGTGCGGAGGTCTGGCGCAGGATGCACGCTTCGTGATCCTCGGCGATCTCAACAACGACCCGGTCGACGGCGATGGCCGCCACGAGGCGATCGTCGAACTGATCGAGAACGCACGCGTATTGCGCTACCCCACCCCACGCAGCGCGGGGGGTGAGGAAACCAGCCTCGCCTATGCCGCCAAGGGCATCGTGCGCAAGGGTGCGCCCTTCCACGCCACCGGCGACTTTGGCCCGAAGTCCGGCACCCTGCGACTGGATTACGTGCTGCCTTCCACCGGGTTCCAGTACGTGGGCAGTGGCGTGTTCTGGCCAGCCAGCAACAGCCCTGACGCGAAGATTGCCGACGGCAGCGACCACCACCTGGTGTGGGTGGATGTGAAGTGACCCCAGGCGCCAGGCGCGCTGCTCTGCCTTGCAGAAAGCCGCCGGGCGCGGCGCGGCGCTACCGGCTTACGGACGCAGCTCGACGCCGATGGCGTCGGCGGCATCACGGGCGATCGAGCGCGCCTCGTCGATGGTGTGGGCGCGCGCCAGGGTGACGCCGACACGGCGCTGACCGTGCACGCTCGGCTTGCCGAACAGGCGCACGGCCGTATCCGGCACCTGCAGTGCGGCAGCGACGTTGTTGAAGTACGGCACGCCTTCGCCCTGCGCCAGCAATGCACAGGATGCCGACGGACCACTCTGGCGGATCACCGGAACCGGCAGGCCCAGGATGGCGCGTGCGTGCAGCGCGAACTCGCTCAGTTCCTGCGATACCAGCGTCACCAGGCCAGTGTCGTGCGGGCGCGGGGACACTTCGCTGAACCACACTTCATCGCCCTTCACGAACAGCTCCACGCCGAACAGGCCCCAGCCACCCAGGTCATCGGTGATCGCACGCGAGATCTCCTCCGCGCGCGCCAGCGCCTTGTCCGACATCGGCTGCGGCTGCCAGCTCTCGCGGTAATCGCCGTCCTTCTGCAGATGACCGATCGGCGCGCAGAACGAGGTACCTGCCGCGTGGCGCACGGTCAGCAGAGTGATCTCGTAGTCGAAATCGATGAATCCCTCGACGATGCAGCGGCCGGCGCCCGCGCGGCCGCCGGTCTGCGCATACTCCCAGGCCGGCGCGATGTCCGCTTCGCTGCGCAGCGTGCTCTGTCCCTTGCCCGAGGAGGACATCACCGGCTTGACCACGCACGGCAGGCCGATGGCGGCCACGGCGGCGCGGTACTCCGCCTCGGTATCGACAAAGCGGTAGGGCGAGGTTGGCAGGCCCAGCGTCTCGGCAGCCAGGCGGCGGATGCCCTCACGGTCCATGGTCAGGCGTGCGGCACGCGCGGTGGGGATCACCCGCAGGCCCTGCTCCTGTTCCAGCTGTACCAGCGTCTCGGTGTGGATCGCCTCGATCTCCGGCACCACCAGATGAGGCTGTTCCTGGGCGATCAGCGCACGCAGCGCCATCGCATCCAGCATGTCGATCACGTGCGAACGATGCGCGACCTGCATGGCGGGCGCATCGGCGTAGCGGTCGGCGGCGATCACCTCCACGCCCAGCCGCTGCAGCTCGATGGCCACTTCCTTGCCGAGTTCGCCCGAGCCCAGCAGCAGCACACGGGTGGCGGAGGGCGAGAGGGGGGTTCCGAGCTTGGCCATGGAGGGGTCCGGCAGTGATGTGAAGGCGGGTGGGCATTCTAGCCGGTCCAGCGGCGGTTCCCGACGAACGGTAGTCGCCATCTGATATCAATTTGATATCGTCGCCTCGAACCCTCAAGGACGTACTGCCATGAAAGAGAAGTCGCTGTCCTCCCTCAACGGCCTGGGCACTCTGGCGGGCGCATTGCTCGTCGCCGTCTTCGGCGGTGTGCTGTTCGTGCTGGGCATCGCCGCCAAGGCGTCGACCGGCTCCCCCAACCTGCTGATGATGCTGGTTGGCGCGCTGGTCGCGGTGGTGGCGCTGTTCGCGCTGGCGGGCCTGTACACCGTGCAGCCGAACCAGGCCGCGGTGGTGAGCCTGTTCGGCAAGTACGTCGGCACCGTGAAAGACAATGGCCTGCGCTGGAACAACCCCTTCTACAGCAAGCGCCACGTCAGCCAGCGCGTGCGCAATTTCGAAAGCGGCAAGCTGAAGGTCAACGAGCTCGATGGCAGCCCGATCGAGATCGCCGCAGTGATCGTCTGGCAGGTGGTCGATGCCTCCGAAGCGGTCTACAACGTGGACGACTACGAGAGCTTCGTGCACATCCAGTCCGAATCGGCGCTGCGCGCGATGGCCACCAGCTATCCCTACGACCAGCATGAAGAGGGCCAGCTGGCGCTGCGCAGCCACGCCAGCGAGATCTCCCAGCACCTGAAGAACGAGTTGGCCGAGCGCCTGGCCGACGCCGGCGTGCAGGTGATCGACGCACGCATCAGCCACCTGGCCTATGCTGCCGAAATCGCCCAGGCCATGCTGCAGCGCCAGCAGGCCAACGCGGTGATCGCGGCACGCACGCGCATCGTTGCCGGTGCGGTCGGCATGGTCGAGATGGCCCTGGGCGAACTGCAGAAGAACGGCGTGGTGCAGCTGGACGAGGAACGCAAGGCGCACATGGTCAGCAACCTGTTGACCGTGCTGTGTTCGGACCGGGGCACGCAGCCGATCGTCAACGCCGGTTCGCTGTACTGAATCACCCTCGCAACGGGGCGCCCCACCGCCCCGCCAGGAGCATCCATGAGCGAGAAGAAAGCCTATCCACTGCGCATCAACGCCGACGTCCTGGCCGCGGCGCAGCGCTGGGCCGACGACGAACTGCGCAGCCTCAACGCGCAGATCGAGTACCTGCTGCGCGACGCGCTGCGCAAGGCCGGCAGGCTGCCGCATCCCAAGCCACCTCAGGAGGAGAAGGAATGAGCAAGCGCTGGACGTACCAGACCCTGGAAGTGCCCTCGACGCTGATGGGCAGCATGAAGACCGAAGCCGTGCAGGAGGCGTTGAACAAGCAGGGCCAGCTTGGCTGGGAGCTGGTCAACATCGTGATCCCCGCGCCGATGAGCGCAGCGGTGCTGGTCTTCAAGAAGGAGCTCTGACCATGAAGACCCGCCGTTCGCTGTTCGCCCTTTCACTGGCGCTGCTGAGCGGTGGCGCATTCGCCGCCGAACCGCAGCAGGTTGCCGCCCGGTTGCTGGACCACCTACAGGCCGGCCGCATCGCCGATGCGGAGGCGATGCTGACCCCGCAGATGGCCCGTGCCGTTCCCGCCGAGAAGCTCGACAGCGTGTGGCGGTCCCTGGGCGAACTGCAGCAGCGCGGCCAGGCCCGCAGCAGCGAGCAGCAGGGCCTGCACCTGGTGGAAGTTCCGCTGCAGTTCACCGGTGGCGCGGTGATCGCGCAGGTGGCCGTGGATGCACAGGACAAGGTCGCCGGCCTGCTGCTGCGCCCCGCCCCCGCGGCCAAGGCACCGCCGCCGCCGGCCGATGCGACCTACAGCGAAGTTGATTTCAGTGTGCCGCAGACACGCGGTGCGCTGCCCGGCACGCTGGCGCTGCCCAAGGGCAAAGGCCCGTTCCCGGCAGTGGTGCTGGTGCACGGCTCGGGCCCGCAGGACCGTGACGAAACCATCGGCGGCAACCGTCCCTTCCTCGATATCGCCCGTGGCCTCGCCGCGCACGGAATCGCGGTACTGCGCTACGACAAGCGCACTCTCGCCCGACCCCAGGATTTCCAGAGCGGCACCTTCACTGTCGATGACGAATCCACCGACGATGCGGTGGCGGCACTGGAGGCCGTCGCCAGCGACCCGCGCATCGACGGCCGCCGCGTGTTCGTGCTCGGCCACAGCCAGGGCGGCATGCTTGCGCCACGCATCGCCAGCCGCTGGCCACAGGCGCGTGGCGCCATCCTGTGGGCCGCTCCCGCGCGCACGCTGCTGGACCTGCTGCCGGAACAGAACCGCTACCTGCTGAGCCTGGACGGCGACATCAGCGCGGCCGGTCAGGCGCTGCTGGACAAACTGGACAGCCAGATCGCCGCAGCACGTGGCAGCACGCCGGTACCCGCCAGCGAACTGCCACTCGGCGTTCCGCAGTCCTTCTGGAAGAGCATCGAAGCCGTAGATGCCCGCGCCGATGCACAGCGGCTGCGCGCACCGCTGCTGATGCTGCATGGCGGGCGCGATTTCCAGGTTCCCGATGCCGACTGGGCACTCTGGCAGAAGGCCCTCGCCCGGCGCGACGATGTGCAGTGGCGGACCTATCCGGCGCTGAACCACATCGGCATCGCTGGCAGCGGCCCGAGTTCGTTGAAGGAGTACACCCGGCCCGGCCATGTCGATGCGGGGTTGATCGATGACATCGCCCGATGGGTGGAGGCACAACGATGAGCCCCAATGAAGCCCGTCCGTTCGAGCTGGCTGGCAGTTCACCCCTGCGCGTGCTGTGGGTGCTGTTGCCGGTGCTGGCCGTGCTGGTCATCAGCGTGTCCGTGCAGTTCAGCCGCACGCGTGCGCCTGCACCATGGATGGAAGTCACCCTGTCGCCGCCGTTCTTCCTGATGAACGGCAGCGCGGCATGGAGCATCGCCGTGCTGGTGCTGATCGGCGTGGGCCTGGGTACTTCGTTCTTCCGCCGCCGCGTGGAGCTGGTGGGTGGCGTGCTGGATGTGCGTTCGACGCTGTACCGACGGCGTACACCGGTGCGCGACATGCTGCTGGACCAGGCCGAGGTGGTGGACCTGGCGCAGGACCGCCGCTATGGCATCCGCTTCAAGACCAACGGCTACTCGATGCCCGGCTTCTATTCCGGGCATATGCGGCTGCAGGGCGGCGGCAAGGGCTTCGCCCTGGTCACCGACCGTCACCGCACGCTGGCGATCCCGGTGCGCGGCGGCAGCACCCTGCTGCTGAGCATGGAACGCCCACAGGCATTGCTTGACGCCCTGCGCAAGGTGGCCGCAGCCCCGCCACGGCAGTAAGCTGCGGACATGCATCGCCGACCGCTGCTGCTGCTGAACACCGAGGCCATCGAACTGTGGCCGGCCGATCTGCTGCGCGCGCGCAGCAACCTCGATGCACGCCTGCTGGCGCGGGCCCGCTGGGTGCTGCGGCGCAAGCGCGATGGCCGCTATCTGGCCGCCGTGCTGACGCAGGGCGTTCATTCGCTGGTGCCGCGTCTGCCGCACGAGCCTGGCGTGGAGGAGGCGCTGGCACTGCTGGATGCCCGCGCGTCACGCCCTTTCGCTGCGGCACTGGAGCAGCGATGGCTGCCCCTGGCGGGCTTGCAGCAACGCCTGCAGCACCTTGGCCTGGATGCGCAGGGTTACGCGGATGACACCGGGCTGCCGCTGGAAGCCGAGCCGTGCCTGCTGCATTTCGCCGGCCGCGATCGCTTTTCGCGGCCCCTGTGGTTGCGCCGCGACGCGGCGCAGGGGTGGCGGCGGATGCACCTGCACGCGGCCCGCGATGGCGTTGCCCTGGATGCCATTTCCGGCTTCCGCAGCCATGCGTACCAGTTGGGAATCTTCGAGCGGAAGCGCGGCCGCGGCCTGAGCGTGGCGGAGATCCTGAAGGTCAACGCCGCGCCGGGCTTCAGCGAACACCACAGCGGGCACGCACTGGATATCGGCACCCCGGGCGATGCACCTGCAGAGGAATCGTTCGAGCGTACCGATGCGTTCGCGTGGCTGCAGGCGCACGCCCGCGGGCATGGATTCCACCTGAGCTACCCGCGCGGCAACCCGCACGGGATCGTCTACGAGCCCTGGCACTGGTGCTGGAGACCGGCCAACGGCTGAGCCCCTCCCCGCACTGCCCTCACCGCCGCAGGGCGTCGATCGCCAGCAGCACCCATCCCACCATCAGGCTGGTGCCGCCCACAGGCGCCAGCCGGGTAGGCCACTGCCAGAGCGCGCTGCCCACCAGGCTGCCGGAGAACAGCACGACGCCCAGCAGCAGCACGTACAGCGCCAGATGTGCGATCACGCCCTGCGCGCGCCGTCCCACCGCAACCAGCACGGCACCATGGGCGAACGCATACAGCGCCGCCATGTTCAGATGCTGCTGCGCCTGCGGATCGGACACGCCATGCGAGGCATAGGCCGACAGGCCGATCGAAGCGGCCGCCAACAGCGCACCGATGCAGGCCAGCAGCGAGGGCTTACGCGCACGTCGTTCCAGATTGAACATGACTGCTCCTTGCGCGGCGCCCGCCCGGCGGCGGACGCGGGATGAAAAAAAACGCGCCGCAGGAAGCGGCGCGTTTTCGTGTCCAACACTACATGGGTCAGCCAGCGCTTACTTGACGGCCCAGTAGATGTCGTAGGTGCCTTCCTGGGTGAACGACTTGTCCACGCCGTCCTTCCACGATTCGTACGGACGGTCGATGACTTCGTTGCCCGAGGTCACTGCCCACGCACGCAGGCCGTTGCGGGCCACGTCCAGGCCGGCCATGTGACCGGTGTAGGCCGCATGCGCCGAACGATGCGGGGCGACATGCACGTACTTGACCGGCGCACCACCGTCGATCTTGACGGTCAGCTCCTCACCGGTGGCACCTTCGGTACCCTTCTTCTTCACCGGCTGTGCGATGTCGAAGGCGTACTTCTCGGCACCGAAATCGGTGGTGATGATGCGGAACGGACCGGCGGCTTCAAGGCCATTGGCCTCCATCACGCGCTTGATCCACTCCTGGTTGTCCTTGATGGACTTGGTGATGGTGTCCTGGCCGCGGTCGACGTTGCCGGCGTTGACGACCAGCAGGTCTTCGGCCGGCACCTGCACGATACCCAGATCGGTCAGCGGCGCTTCCGGGGTGCGGTAGTCGACGTTCGGCACGGTGGCCAGCATGTTCGCCATGCGCGACAGGCCCAGCTTGATGTCGTCGCCGATCTGGCGGCTGACATACAGGCCGGCGTAGCGACCGAACAGGTCGAAGCCGTACTTCACCGAGTAGTCCTGGGTGATCTTGACGTTGCGACCACCCTTGCCGGTCGGCTCCAGATTGAAGGTGGTGACCTTGTCGTGACCCTTGGTCGGGTCTTCGATGGCGATCACAACACGCTTGTTCTCTTCGGCCTCGGTCACCTTCCAGGAACCGTTGCCCAGGTCCTTGGAGGAGAAGTCGAGGGTGGCACCGACGCCGGAGGCCGGGCCGGACAGCTTCAGTTCAACGGCGGGATCGCGCAGTACCAGCGGGTTCCAGTCCTTGAAGCGGCGCAGGCTGCTGACCGTGTCGTACACGATCGTCATCTTGCGGTTGGTCTCGATGCTTTCGGTGATGTGGCGCTCGCCCGGCAGACATACGCCAATGATGACGAACAGGCCAGCCACGATCCCCAAGGCGATCAGGAACTCGATAATACGGGTCATTCAGGAGTCTCCGGGGCCGATCCCACGGCCGGGTTGATTGAAGCGAAGCGCCAATCCTAGCAGGCTTCGCGGGCATTGTTTATCGCGATTGGCGCACCGGTTTCCCTGCCGGCTGCGTATTTGTATGGACAAAGGATTGGCAGGGTAGCGCATCCGGCCGCCCCGCATGTAGGGGGCAGCCCGTCCCGGGGCCCGGGAATGCCGGCCAAACCTTTGCCGCAAAAGGCTTTTCGTCAGACCAGCTGCAGTTCGAACGCCTTCAGGACGGCCCGCGTACGGTCGCGCACGCCCAGCTTGGACAGGATGTTGGACACATGGTTCTTGATGGTGCCCTCGGCCACGCCCAGCGAATTGGCGATCTCCTTGTTGGAGAAGCCGCTGGCCATCAGCCGCAGGATCTCCGTCTCGCGGTCGGTCAGCGGGTCCGGCCGGTCCAGGCTGACGAAATCATTGCGCATGTGTTCCAGCCCGGACAGCAGCCGCTGGGTCACTGCCGGCTGCACCAGCGATCCGCCGTCAGCCACGGTGCGGATGGCGCCGACCAGCTGGTCCAGGGTCACGTCCTTGAGCAGATACCCCTTGGCGCCAGCCTTCAGGCCCGCCAGCACCAGCTGGTCGTCGTCGAAGGTGGTCAGGATGATGGTCGGCGGCAGCTGTTCCAGCCGCGACAGGACCTGCAGCGCCTCCAGCCCGGACATCACCGGCATGCGCATGTCCATCAGGACCACATCCGGACGGACCTGGGGCACCAGTTCGACCGCCTGCCGGCCGTCGCCGGCCTCAGCCACCACCTCGATGCCGTCGTCCAGCGCCAGCAGCGAGCGGATTCCCTGCCGCACCAGGGTTTGGTCGTCGACCAGGCAGACGCGAATCATCAACGCACTCCTTCAGGAACCTTGGTAAGGGCGGCCACCAGCACGGTTGCCGGCACCGTCGCACGCAGGCAGAAGCCTTCGCCGGGGCGGGTTTCCACCTGCAGCTGGCCACCGCATTGTTGCAGGCGCTCGCGCATCCCGCGCAAGCCATTGCCCACATTGACCATTTCCGCGCCGACACCGTCGTCGCGCGCCTCGACCACCACCCGGTCCGGCGCCTCACGGTACACCCGGATCCACAGATGGCGGGCCCCGGAGTGGCGCACCGTGTTGGTGATGATTTCCTGGGTGCAGCGCAGCAGCACGTGGGCCCGCTGCGGGTCCTCCACGTTCAGGGGGTCCTCGATGTCCAGCTGGATGTCCAGCGAGGGCACATTCTCGGTCAGCGGACGCAGCGCGGCAGCCAGGTCGATGGCGCTGGTCTCGCGCAGCTGGCTGACCACTTCGCGCACATTGCCCAGCAGCAGCTTGGCCAGCGTGTGCGAGCGTTTCACGTGGTCCAGCGCCTTGCCTTCGGCCAGATGGCCGGCCACTTCCAGGTTCAGGGTCAGCGCGGTCAACTGATGCCCCAGCAGGTCATGCAGCTCGCGCGAGATGCGGGTGCGCTCGTTGACCCGTGCGCTCTCGGCCAGCAGGGCGCGGGTTGCCCTCAGCTCCGCATTCAGCCGGCGCTGCTCGTCGCGGGCGTCGGTCTGCTGCCGTGCGACCAGGCTGGTCACGAACATGAACATGGAGAAGCCGCCATACAGCAGCGACTGCATGAGTGCCTCGAACAACGGCATGTCGAGAATCAGATAGTAGACCGGCAGCACCGCCAGCTGGCTGAGCAGCAACCAGATCACCCCACTGCGCACGGGCAGCATCCACGGGATCACCCCGGCGGCCACCATCATCAGGATGCTGCCCAGGCCCGAACCGCTCAGGTAGCTGACGCCCAGGGCCGAGCCGGTCAGTACCACCAGCACCACCCGGTCGTACCAGGCGGCCTGGCTGCTGTCGCGCAGGCCACGGGTCAGCCAGAAGTAGCCGGCGCCGAAGAACAGGTAGGCGGCAAACAGCCACAGGGACCAGCTGTCGATGCCGCTGCCGCCGTGCCGCAGCATCGACTCGTATTGGGAATACACCACGGGCAGGCCGACCATGACCCAGGTGAACAGGCCGGCCAGGCGCAGGACTCGGATTTGGCTGAGATATCCCAACATGGAGGCATCTTAGGCTGAACCAGCGCTCCTGCCCCCGGGCAGAAGTCATGGCGACGGGCGTGCCCCCGCCAGCCACCCATGCAATAATCGTGCGCAGGGTCCGTTGCAGGACCAACCGCGTTACCCCACGGAGTCACAATGTCGATTGTTATCCGCGACGTGCGCGAGCACGAGCTCGATTCCGTCCTGGCTTTGAACAACAACGCTGGCCTGGCCATCCTTCCGCTGGATGCCGCACGCCTGCGCCTGTTCTATGAAACCGCTGAGTACTTCCGCGTCGCCGAGCGCGACGGCAACCTGGCCGGGTTCCTGATCGGCTTCGGCAGCGACAGCCAGCACGACAGCAGCAACTTCGCCTGGTTCAAGCAGCAGCTGGACACCCCGTTCTTCTATATCGACCGCATCGTGGTCGCCAGCCGCCGCCGCGGTGGTGGCGTCGGCCGGGCGTTCTACGCCGATGCGCAGAGCTTCGCCGAGCTGCGCTACCCGCAGATGACCTGCGAAGTCTTCCTCGACCATGGTGCCGATGCCGCCCTGCTGTTCCACGGCAGCTTCGGCTTCCGCGAGCTGGGCCAGAACACCATGCCGCAGGTCGATGTGCGCGCCAGCATGCTGGCCAAGGAACTGTGCAGCTACCCGTGGGTACAGGAGACCTACGGCGGCAAGCTGCCGGATGTGGCATGGACACGCGACCGGCAGCTGCCGGCGCAGGCACAGCGGCCGACGGGGACCTGAGCGTGGCGGTGAATTTCGATTACGAACAGGCAGGTGAACTGAAGATCGGCCAGGTCGGCATCGCCAACCTGCGCGTGCGGACCCTCGATGTCGAACGACTCGTGCAGGAAATGCGCGAACGGGTGACCCGCGCCCCGAAACTGTTCGGCCGTGCCGCGGTGATCCTGGACTTCGGCGGCCTCAGCCAGGTACCGGACGTGGCCACCGCGCAGGCGCTGGTCGATGGCCTGCGCAGCGCCGGCGTGCTGCCGGTGGCGCTGGCCTATGGCACCAGTGCGGTCGACCAGCTCTCGCAGCAGCTCGGCCTGCCGCTGCTGGCCAAGTTCCGCGCCCAGTACGAGCGTGTCGAGACCGAGCCGGCCCCGCCGCCTGCACCTGCGCCGGAGCCGCGCCGCGCCGCCCGCGCTGAACCGAAGCCGGCCCCGGCCGCTCCGGTGGCCAGGGTGGCCGAGGGCTCGGCACCGCAACCGGGCCGCATGCAGCTCGGCAACGTACGTTCCGGCCAGCAGCTGTACGCGGAGAACTGCGACCTGACGGTCATGGCGACCGTCGGCGCCGGTGCCGAGGTGATCGCCGACGGCAGCATCCATATCTACGGCACCCTGCGCGGCCGCGCGCTGGCAGGTGCCCAGGGCAACACCGCGGCACGCATCTTCTGCCGTGATTTCCATGCGGAACTGGTGGCCATTGCCGGCCACTACAAGGTACTGGACGATGTCCCGGACAACCTGCGCGGCAAGGCCGTGCAGGTGTGGCTGGAACAGGACCAGGTCAAGATCGCTGCGCTGGACTGACGCAGCCCCAACATCATGCAGAACCAGGAGAAGTCCTTTGGCTGAAATCATCGTAGTCACCTCCGGCAAGGGCGGCGTCGGCAAGACCACTACCAGCGCGAGCCTGGCCTGCGGCCTGGCACGGCGCGGCAAGAAGGTGGCGGTGATCGACTTCGACGTCGGCCTGCGCAACCTCGACCTGATCATGGGCTGCGAACGCCGCGTGGTGTACGACTTCGTCAACGTCGTGCACGGCGAAGCCACCCTCAAGCAGGCCCTGATCAAGGACAAGCGCTTCGACAACCTGTACGTGCTGGCTGCCTCGCAGACCCGCGACAAGGACGCGCTGACCCAGGAGGGCGTGGGCAAGGTGCTGAAGGACCTGGCCGCCGACGGTTTCGACTTCGTGATCTGCGACTCCCCGGCCGGTATCGAGAAGGGTGCCTTCCTGGCGATGTACTTCGCCGACCGCGCGGTGGTGGTGGTGAACCCGGAAGTGTCCTCGGTGCGCGACTCCGACCGCATCATCGGCCTGCTGGACTCGAAGACACACAAGGCCGAATCCGGCCAGGACGTGCCGGCCTTCCTGCTGCTGACCCGCTACAGCCCGTCGCGCGTGGAAACCGGCGAGATGCTGAGCATCGTCGACGTGGAGGAAGTGCTGGGTCTGAAGGCCATCGGCGTGATTCCCGAATCGGGTGACGTGCTGAACGCCTCCAACAAGGGCGAGCCGGTGATCCTCGATGGCGAATCGATTGCTGGCCAGGCGTATGACGATGCGGTGAGCCGCATCCTGGGCGAGGAGCGGCCGATGCGCTTCACCACCGTGGAGAAGAAGGGCTTCTTCAGCAAGCTGTTCGGAGGGTAAGCATGGGCCTGTTTGATTTCCTCAAAGCGAAGAAGACCACCGCCGAAACCGCCAAGAACCGCCTGCAGATCATCATCGCGCAGGAGCGCAGCCATCGCGGTGGTCCGGACTACCTGCCGCTGCTGCAGCGCGAGCTGCTGGAAGTGATCAAGAAGTACGTCAACATCGACGTCGACGCGGTGAAGGTCGACCTGGTCAAGGATGGCCAGCACGACGTGCTGGACATCTCCGTGGCGCTGCCGGAAGGCCCGGAAAAGCCCTGACCCCCTGCCCCGCCCGTGCCTGCATGGGCGGGGCTGCACGATTCCGCATGACTGACACGACAACCGCCGTGGACATCACCTGCGTGGGCGATATCGCCTTCGCCGATGCACAGCGCCTGCTTGCCGCGCATGGGCTCGATCTGCACCACGTCGCCGCCGGCGAGCCGATTCCCGGCAGCTACTGGGGTGAACCTGAAGCAGGCATCATCGCCAGCAACGTGTATGTGCGCGACGACACGCCCGTGCATTCGATGCTGCACGAGGCCTGCCATCTGATCGTGCTGCCGCCGGAGCGGCGCGCGCAGGTGCATACCGATGCCACTGATTCGGTCGCCGAGGAAGATGCCACGTGCTACCTGCAGATCGTGCTGGCCGCGCAGCTGCCCGGCGTCGGCAGCGCACGGCTGATGGCCGACATGGATGCGTGGGGGTATACGTACCGGTTGGGATCGACGAGAGCGTGGTTCGAGCAGGACGCCGAAGACGCGAAGGCGTGGTTGATCGAACGCGGGTTGCCAGTGGCGTAAGGCCGCGGGCGCGGTTGACCACGGGCGCGTGGCGACGCGCCGAACTCTGCGGCGCCCCTCTTTTCACTCGGCGCGGTTCGAGCAGGACGCCGAAGACGCGAGAGCCTGGCTGATCGAACGTGGATTGCCGGTAGCGTGACGCGCCGCGAAACGGGGTCAGATCCCTTTTGCTGCGCAAAAGGGATCTGACCCCATCACCCCTGCCCTGCCAGCGCACGCAGGGTAATGCCGACGATGTACGCCAGGTAGGTCCCGGTGGCGTAGCCCATTGTTCCCAGCAGCACGCCTACCGGTGCCAATGCAGGATGGAAGGCGGCGGCCACCACGGGCGCCGAGGCCGGACCGCCGATGTTCGACTGCGAGCCGATGGCGAAATAGAAGAACGGCACCTTCAGCAACCGGCCCAGGCACCACAGCAGCACGATGTGCACGGCGATCCAGATCAGGCCGAGCAGGAACAGCCACGGACGGTCCAGCAATGCCAGCAGATCCATCTGCATGCCGATGCAGGCGATCAGGAAGTACAGCAGCAGCGACCCCAGACGTGACGCTCCCGCTCCCTCCAGCGTGCGCGCGCGGGTGAAACTCAGGCCCAGGCCCAGCGTGGTCGACAGCACCACCACCCAGACGAAGGGAGCATCCAGGCTGAACTGCGATGCCCAGCCGACATGGGCCTTGAACCAGGCCGCCAGCGGCGCGCCGATTGCATGCGCCAGACCGACGCCACCGAACGCAACGGCGACGATCAGCATCAGATCAGTCAGGCTGGGAATGCGCTCGTGTTCGGCCTGGAAGCGCGCGATGCGTTCCTTCAGTTCGTCGATGGCCGAGGTATCGGCACCGCTGCGTGCGTCGATCTTCGCGGCGCGCCCGGCGAGGAAGATCAGTACCGCCATCCAGACGTAGCCGACACCCACGTCGACCACGGCGAACTGGCCGAAGGTGGTGGCGTTGACGTCGAATACTTCGCGCATCGCCAGCATGTTGGCGCCACCGCCGATCCAGCTGCCGGCCAGTGCGGCCATGCCGGCCCAGGTGTCGCCGGCAACGGTTTCCGGGTGCAGCGCGCGCATCAGCAGGAAGGCGACCACGGCACCGAGCATGATGCTGGCGGAGGCACCCAGGTACATCAGTACCAGCTTCGGTCCCAGCCGCAGGATGCCCTTGATGTCCACGGCCAGGGTCAGCAGCACCAGCGCCGCCGGCAGCAGGATGTCACGCGCGACCGGGTTGTACAGCGCGGTGTTCTGCCCGTCGATCAGGCCGACGGTGTTGTAGATGCCAGGAATGAGATAACACAGCAGCAACGCCGGCACGAAGGTGTAGAAGCGCTTCCACGGCCCCTGCTCGCGCGAGGCGGTCCAGAACACGGCCCCCAAAGTGGCGGCGATCAGGCCGAAGACCACGATGTCGTTCTGGATCAGGGCGTTCGAAGTCATGCGGGCGCTCGGGTAGAGCCGAGCCATGCTCGGCTGCTGTTGGCGGGAAAGGAGGCACAGAGCAGCCGAGCATGGCTCGGCTCTACAAAAAGCAGAGCGCCGCCCTGGGGGGCGGCGCCGGACCGGCTTATTCGCCGATATGCTGCTTCAGCCAGCCGTTGACCGTGTCATGCCACAGGATGCTGTTGTGCGGCTTGAGCACCCAGTGGTTCTCGTCCGGGAAGTACAGGAACTTCGACTCGATCCCCTGCCGCTGCGCCGCCGTGAATGCCGCCAGGCCCTGCTCGACCGGAATACGGAAGTCCTGCTGGCCATGGATGATCAGGATCGGCTTCTTCCAGTCCGCCACGTGGTTGACCGGGTTGAACTTCTCGTAGTTCGCCGCCTTCTGGTACGGCGTGCCGCCCTGCTCCCACTCGGTGAACCACAGCTCCTCGGTGGCGTAGCCCATCATGCGCTGGTCGAACACGCCATCGTGGTTGACCAGGCACTTGAACGGGCCGTTCCAGTTGCCGGCGATCCAGTTGACCATGAAGCCGCCATAGCTAGCGCCCAGAGCACAGGCCTTGTCACCGTTGAGGAACGAATACTTCTTCAGTGCCGCGTCCCAGCCCTTCTGCAGGTCTTCCAGCGGACGATCACCCCAGTGCTGGCTGATCGCATCGGTGAATGCCTGACCGTAGCCGGTGGAGCCGTGGAAATCGATCATCACCACCGCGTAGCCCTGGCCCGCATAGGTCTGCGGATTCCAGCGGTAGCTCCAGCCGTTGCCGAAACTGCCCTGCGGACCGCCATGGATCAGGAACGCGACCGGGTAGGACTTGCCTTCCTGGTAGTTGTGCGGCTTGACCACATAGCCGTGCACGGTGTCGTTGTTCCAGCCCTTGAACGAGAACTGCTCGAAATCGCCGAAACTGACGTCCTTCAGCACGTCGCCGGCAGACGGTGTCAGCGCGCGCAGCTCGCCCATCGGCTGGCCGGCGGCTGGCAGCAGGCCGACCAGTACCTGGTCGTTGCTCTTCAGGCTGTTGCGGGTGATCGCCACGCTGGTGCCGGCCACATCGACGGCGGTCACGCTGCCATCGCCGATCAGGCGGGTGGCCTTGCCGGTGGCGACATCGATCTGGAACAGCGGGTGCTCGCCCAGATCATCGGCGGTGGTATAGATGCTGGCGCCATCGGCGGACAGCACGATGCCACCCGCCGAGCGATCCCACTGCGGGGCGATCTCACGGCTCTTGCCGCTGGCCAGATCCATCGCCATCAGGCCGAAGCGATCAGCTTCAAAGCCGGGGCGCTTCATCGCACGGTAGAACAGCGTCTTGCCATCGGCACTGAACACCGGGCCCGCATCCCATGCCGGGTTGGAGGCGGTCAGGTTCACCGGTGCCTGACGGCCGGCAGCATCGAAGCGATAGAGGTCGAAGTTGGTCGACCACGGTTCCTCGCGGCCCGCCACGCGGATGCTGGCGACCACGCTGCTGCCGTCCGGCGACCACACGAAGTCATCATTGCCACCGAATGGCTTGGACGGCGCATCGCCATCGAGGGTGGCGCTCAGCGCGGAAGCCCCCTTGACCGGGCCGGCCTGGGCGCCCGGCAGCGGCGCGACGAACAGGGTGTTGCGACGGCCGTCGTTCCAGGTATCCCAATGGCGCACGAACATCGAATCCCAGACCTGGCCACTGGCCTTGGCGTCCTTCTTCTCTTTCAGCTTCTTCTCGGTGCAGGCCAGGTCCGACGCGCAGGCCTGGAACACGCCGGCGCTGAACAGCACGCGGTCGTCCTGTGGCGAGACGTGGTAGCTGTCCACATCCACCGGGAAATCGGTCAGCTGGCGCGGGGCGCCGCCGCTGATCGCCTGCGCGTACAGCTGCTGGCTGCCGTTCTTGGCACTGAGGAAGTACACCGTCTGGCCGTCCGCCGACAGCGAGGCGGAATTGACGTTCCAGCCGGCCGGGGTGATCTGCTTCGGCGGTGCCGCGTCACGCGTGCGCAGGTTGCGTGCGTACAGGGCGGTGCTGGCCTTGAGGTTGGCGTCGGTGCTGCGCTTGGCGAACACCACGGTGCCGCCATCGGCGCTCAGCACCGGCGCGGAAACGCGATCCATAGCCACCATGTCGCGGATCTCCAGGCCACGGGCAGCGGCGACGCTGGGCAGAGCGGCCAGCAGGCTCAGTGGCAGCAGGGCATGACGCAGTTTCATCGGGATCTCCGCAGGACGGCAAAAAAGCGATGGTAGGCCCCGCAGCCCGGGGCTGCCAAGGCCATCGGTCATGGCCGTGATCGGGCAGCCGCCAGAAACAGCAAACCGCGCCGTAGCGCGGTTTGTGGGTGGACCCGGGGTCGGATCCGATTCCGCAGGAATCGGCTCTGCCCCGGGCGCCGCCGGCGTGGGGTCAGAGCCCTTCCCTTCCGGGAGGGATCCGACCCATCCCTTACGCCTTGGCGTACTTGCCGGTGCGGTAGATCAGCCAGCCCACCAGGAACAGCACGGCCAGGCCGATCCACTGCGCGGCCGGCAGATGGAACGGCACGGCCAGCACGTCGGCGCGGCTGCTGACCACGATCGGAATGGCGATGGCGATGCCCATCAGCGCCTCGCCGGTGATCAGGCCGGCGGCGAACAGCACGCCCGGCTTGTGCACGCGGTCGCGGCCCTCTTCATCATCGGCACGCACCTTGTGGAAGCGCTCGACCAGGTAAGCGATCAGGCCGCCGAGGAAGATCGGCACCATCAGCTCCAGCGGCAGGTAGATGCCGATGGCGGCCGCCAGCACCGGCACCCGGAAGCGCGCGTTGCGCGCCTTCAGCCAGCTGTCGAAGGCAATGATGACGGCGCCGACCACGGCACCGATGCCGATGAAGGTCCACGGCAGCTCGCCACCGAACAGGCCCTTGGCCACCGACGCCATCAGGTTGGCCTGCGGCGCAGCCAGCGCGTTCGGGTGCAGCTCGGTCTTCACGCCGATGCCATAGGCGGTGGCCAGCAGGTTCAGCACCGGGGCCATGATCAGCGCGCAGGAGAACGCACCGATGCCCAGCATCAGCTGCTGCTTCCACGGCGTAGCGCCGACGATGTAACCGGCCTTGAGGTCCTGCAGATTGTCACCACCGACGGCGGCAGCGCAGCACACCACCGCGCCGATCATGATCGCCGCCACCGCACCCAGCGGTGCACCGCCGGTACCGACCGGCTTGAGGCCATCGGCACCCAGCAGCACGACCAGTACCGCCGAGGCGAACAGGATGGTGGAAATGGTGATGCCCGAGACCGGGTTGTTGGACGAACCGATCAGGCCGGCCAGGTAGGCCGAGACCGACACGAACAGGAAGCCGGCGACGATCATGATGATGGTCATCGGGATCGACACGTGCCACTGGCCGACGATGGCCTGGTACAGGGCCAGCAGCGGCAGCACGAAGACCACCAGGGCGACCAGCATCCACTTCATCGGCAGGTCGCGCTCGGTGTGCGCCAGCACCGGTCCGCCGCTCTTGCGGGCGGCGGCAAAACCGCTCTTGACGCCGTTGAGCAGCGACTTGCGCAGCGAAATCAGGGTCCAGATGCCACCGATCAGCATTGCGCCGACACCCAGGTAGCGCATCTTCGCGCCCCAGATGGCGAATGCGGCCTCGGTGGAGGACGCAGCGGCCACCGACGCGGCCAGGGCCGGGTCGGTGTTCATGAAGAACGCCTGGTAGAGCGGGATGGCGATGTGCCAGGTCAGGATCGAACCAGACACCACCACGATGCCGACGTTGAGGCCGACGATGTAGCCCACGCCCAGCAGTGCCGGCGACAGGTTGGTGCCGATGAACGCGGTGACCTTGGAACTGCCCACGTAGGCCGAGGTGGCCCAGGCATCGGGAATCAGGCGCATGCCGCTTTCCGCGGCCAGCTTGACGAAGGCGCCGATCACCGCCGACAGGCCCAGGATCTTCAGGCCCGGACCCGGGTTCTCACCGGCCTTGAGCACTTCCGCCGCCGCCTTGCCTTCCGGGAAGGGCAGAGGATCTTCGACGATCATCGAGCGGCGCAGCGGCACCGAGAACAGCACGCCCAGCAGGCCGCCCAGGCCGGCAATGCCCAGCACCCACCAGTACTTGAAGTCCGGCCAGTAGCCCATGATCACCAGCGCGGGGATGGTGAAGATGACACCGGCGGCGATCGAGGAACCGGCCGAGGCGCCGGTCTGCACGATGTTGTTCTCGAGGATCGAGCCACCGCCCAGCAGGCGCAGCACGCCCATGGAAATGACTGCGGCGGGAATCGCGGTGGCGATGGTCAGGCCTGCGAACAGACCGAGGTAGGCGTTGGCCGCGGACAGCACCACCGCCAGCACGATGGCCAGGGCCACTGCGCGGAAGGTGAGCTGCTTGGGCGCAGCGTCGTGGTTCATGGGAGCCCCTGCTGGCAAAAAATCCCTGCCACGCTAGCGTTCAGGGGGCGGCAAGTCCAGCACACCGCAGCATGACAAGCGCCAGCGGATCAGGCAGGACACGGATCAGGCACAGGCAGCAGACGCATCCGGCACATTCCGGCTGGGCATTCCGCAAACGATATGTTATATCTTTTCGATTGAACGACATCGCCGTCCGCATGCCCTCTCCGCCACCGGCCCGCCTCACCTCCATCGACCAGCTGCGCGGCACCGTCATGCTGTTGATGCTGCTCGACCACGTGCGCGAGACCTTTTTCCTGCAGCACCAGGTCAGCGACCCGATGGACGTATCCACGGTCTCCCCCGCGCTGTTTGCGTGCCGCCTGCTGGCCCACCTGTGCGCACCGGTGTTCGTGCTGCTGACCGGCCTGTCGGCCTGGCTGTATGGCCAGCGCCAGGCGGATCCGCGCCGGGCCACGGCCGCGTTCCTGCTCAAACGCGGGCTGTTCCTGGTGGTGCTGGAACTGACCCTGGTGAATTTCGCCTGGACCTTCCAGCTGCCTCCGGACACCGTATACCTGCAGGTGATCTGGGCGATCGGCCTGAGCATGGTCGCGCTGGCCGGCCTGCTGTGGCTGCCACGCGCGGCGCTGCTGGCGCTGGCGGTACTGCTGTTGGCCGGCCACAACCTGCTCGACGGCGTGCGCGTGGCAGGCGACGGTGTGCTGCCGGTGCTGTGGAAGGTGCTGCACCAGCGGGACTGGATCGAGGCCGGTGCACTCCGGCTGCGCACGTCCTATCCGGTGCTGCCGTGGATCGGGGTGATCGCGCTCGGCTATCTGATGGGGCCCTGGTTCGCGGCGGACCGCATGCCAGCGCAGCGTCACCGCTGGCTGGTGTGGGCTGGGCTGGCAGCGCTGGGCATGTTCGCCCTGCTGCGGTTCGGCAACGGCTATGGCGATACGCCCTGGCAGTTCCAGCAGGGCGCGCTGCGCACCTGGATGAGCGTGTTGAACGTGACCAAGTATCCGCCATCACTGCAGTTCCTGTTGCTGACCCTGGGCGTTGGCCTGCTGTGGCTGCGCCTGTTTGAGTGGCCTGCGATGGCACGGGCGTTGAGGCCGCTGGCAGACATCGGCGCGGCACCGATGTTCTTCTACCTGCTGCATCTGTATCTGCTGAAGCTGCTGTATCTGGCGGCGCTCGGGTTCTGGGGGCCGACCCACGGCAGCCTGTACGCTCTCGATTCGGTCGCCGGCCTGATCCTGGTGGCCTGTGCGTTGGCGGTGGTGCTGTACCCGCCGACGCGGGCATTCGCGCGGTTCAAGGCGCGTCGGCGCGACCTGGGCTGGCTGCGATACCTGTGACCCCGCTCGCCGGGCGCGGCCTGATGCTGCCCGCCACGGGCGCGGCGGCGGGCCTATAATCGCGCCCTTTCCGCAGTGCCCGCCGTCGATGACCGTTGCCGCTCCCGCTTCCGACGACTTCCTTGGCCACCCCAAGGGCGTCTACGTCTGCTTCTTCACCGAAATGTGGGAGCGCTTCTCCTTCTATGGCATGAAGGCGCTGCTGCTGCTGTACCTGACCAAGTACCACCTGTTCGGCGACAAGGCCGGACTGGACCTGCTTGGCGCCTACGGTGGCCTGGTGTACTGCATCCCGGTGTTCGGCGGCATGCTGGCCGACCGCTGGCTGGGCATGCGCCGTGCAGTGCTGTTCGGCGGCATCCTGCTGGTGCTGGGCCATCTCGGCATGGCCTTCGAAGGCCACGCGGCATACCGGGTCAACGGTGAAGTGGTGCGCGACACCTCGGCGCTGGCGGTGACCTATCTGTCGCTGGCGCTGATCATCATGGGCGTGGGCTTCCTCAAGCCGAACATCTCCACCATCGTTGGCAAGCTGTACGCCAAGGACGATCCGCGCCGCGACTCGGGCTTCTCGCTGTTCTATGCCGGCATCAACCTCGGGGCGCTGTTCTCGTCGCTGGTGTGCGGCTTCCTCGGCGAGGCCTATGGCTGGAAGTATGGCTTCGGCGCGGCGGGCATCGGCATGCTGGCCGGGCTGGCGATGTTCCTGTGGGGGCAGCAGTACCTGCACGGGCATGCCGAGCCGCCACAGCCGGCCGCGCTGAAACAGCGGGTGCTGGGCCTGCCGCGTGAATGGCTGATCTATCTGTGCGCGGTGCTCGCGGTGCTGCCACTGGCGTGGCTGATGTGGGCCGCCGGTAACGGTGCGTTCGCTCTGGGCGGTGAAATCAGCCTGGCGTTGATGCTGATGCTGGTGGTGCTGGGGGGCGTGCTGGTCTGGTTCGCCTGGTTCACCGGCAGCCAGTGCACGCCGGTGCAGCGCCAGCAGATGATCGCACTGATGGTGCTGATTTTCCTGGCGCTGGTGTTCTTCACCCTGTACGAGCAGTCCTATGGCTCGTGGGTGACGTTCACCGATCGCCTGCTGACCAAGGACATCGTTCCCTCGCTGGTGATCACCGACGGCACGCCGCTGCCCTGGTCGATCCTGTCGTTGCTGCTGGCGCCGCTGGGCTTCGTGGTCAGCGCGCGCCTGACCGAGCGTCGACCGGGGTCGGCCGCGCCGCGCCGGTTCTTCATTGCCATCGTCGCGCTGATGCTGGTCCTGCTGGTGCGCGACTGCCTGGTGATTCCGCAGACCGCCGGCTCCCTGACCTATCTGGGCGGACTGTTCCTGGTGCTGCTGGCGCCGGCCTTCGCCGCCCTCTGGACCTGGATGGACCGTCGCGGCTGGGAGCCGGGCAAGCCGGTCAAATCCGCCTGGGGCCTGGTGATCGGCGCGCTCTCGTTCGTCCCGCTCGCATTGGCCGCACAGCAGGTCGGCGCCACCGGCGAGATGGCCAGCGTGTGGTGGCTGGTCCTGGCCTACTTCCTGTTGGCCAGTGGTGAGATGTGCCTGTCGCCGGTGGGCCTGTCGGCCGTAACGCAGCTGGCCGTGCCGCGGGTGATGAGCCTGATGATGGGCACCTGGTTCCTGGCCACAGCGTTCTCCGAGACGCTTGCCGCGCTGTTCGGCAAGCTGGCGGCCATCGATGTGCCCGAAGGCGGCACGCTGGACATGGCGGCGGCGGCCGGTGCGTATGCGCACCTGTTCTGGCTGCTGATGTGGATCGGCCTGGGCTGCGCCCTGCTGGCCTTCATCGCCGCGCCGCTGCTGAAGCGGATGATGCACGGGGTCAGGTAACTGCACTGCGCGGCGGCGGATCGTGGATCCGCCGCCACTCTGCGTTTACGGCGCCTTGCCCTTCCCTGCCGGCGCCGATGCCTGGGCGGTCTTGCCTCCCAGGCTGCGCGACAGGAATGCGAGCAGCTTGTCGTAGTACTCGGTGCGATGGGCCAGGGTGTAGAAGCCGTGCCCCTCGGTCTTGTAGTACAGGCTTTCCACCGGCGTCCCGGCACGCTTCAGTGCCGCTTCCATGCGCTCGGTGTGCTGGATCGGCGCACGCTTGTCTTCGCCACCGGCCGCGAGGAACACCGGCACCTTGATCTGCGTGGCCAGGTTCACCGGCGAAACCGCGCCCAGCTTGGCCGGATCACCCAGCCATTCGCGCAGGAAGGTCACGCCAGAGTCGCGCTCCTGCACATCGCCGCGGGCGAACATCAGCGGCAGGTCGTACACGCCGACATAGCCGGCCGCGCACTGGTACAGCCCCTGTTCGCGGGCAGCGCCCATCATCGCGGCGTAGGCCCCGTAACTGGCACCGTAGATGCAGATGCGTCTGGCATCGGCGATCCCCTGCGCGATCGCCCAGCGGGTGGCGTCGGTGACGTCATCCTGCATCGCGGCGCCCCATTGCTGGGCGCCGGCCTGGGCATGCGCACGGCCATAGTTCCCCGAGCCACGGAAGTTGACCTGCAGTACGGCGTAGCCGGCGGCGGCCAATATCTGCGTCTCGCGGTCGTACTGGCCATTGTCGAACACGTGGAACGGCCCACCGTGCGGCATCACCACCATCGGCAGGTTGCGTCCGTCGCTGCCGGAGGGCACGGTGAGGAAGCCGTGCAGCGGCAGTCCGTCGCGCGCCTTGAGTGCCACCGGACGCACCGTTGCACTGCGATCGATGTCGATCCAGTCGCTGCGGCTGATCAGGTGCTCAGCCTTGCGGGCCTCCGTGTCGTACACATAGAAGTCGCCGGGATTGGTGCCTGACCAGGTCTCCACCAGCACCACGCGGCCATCCCGGGTACTGGAGGTGATGTAGACCGGCCCCCCGAAGGCCGCCTCCAGGCTGCGGTACAGGCGAGCCTCCGGCGACTTCTCGTCGAAGAACCGGGTCCGCGGTGTGTCGCCCATGTACAGGGCGCCCACCGGCACATGGGTGCCGGGCCGGTGGATGATGCGGTACGGATTGACCACCTCGTCGCGCAGCACGACAGCGCGCTCACCGGTCTGCGGATTCCAGCTGACGATGGCATCCGGCCCCTGCGTCTGCTCGGCCTGCAGGTACGCCAGGCTGCCATCCGCGGAGAAGCCGATCGCGGTCTCGATGCGCTTGCTCACTGCCTCATCATTGATCATCTTCCAGCTGTCGCCCGATCGCTCGCGGTAGTACAGCTTGTTGACATTGTCGCTGCCAGACCCGTGGACGAACCGGACTTCGCCCTGGCCATCGGTGGTGAACTCACCGCGCCGCACTGGCGAGGAGGCCATGCGCACGCGCCTGCCGCTGGCCACGTCCATGCGTTCGACGCGGGTGAACGGATCCTCCGCGAACGGCCATACCGTCACCAGCACGTTGCGTTCGTCGCCGGGCAGATCATCGGCCAGGAACGCCGCGACCGCCTCGACTTTCTTCGGCTGGATGCGGGTACCCGGGCCCTTGCTTTCGACGCGGTAACCGACCAGCAGCTCGCCGCGATTGCCGTTGGCATCGATGGCGTAGAGCTCGCCGGTGGGATTGGGCTTATCCAGCGCGCCCCACTTCTCGGCCAGGCCGATCAACAGCCGTTCGTTGCTGACCCAGTCGAATTCGTAGGCGTGATTCTTCTGCGGCGGGCGGAAGCTGCCCACGAGCTGCTTGTCGGCCAGCCGCATCACCGCGATCGCGGTGCTGTCCTCCATCGGCACGGTGGCAGCGACATACTCGCCCCCCGGCGATATCTTGATGTCGGTGAAGGTCTCCTGGCGCAGGAACTGCGTCAGATCCACCGCCCATGCGCTGCCCGCGGCAACGCTACCCACGACGACCAGTGCGGCCGTCAACATCGTCCTACGCATCCTTCCCCCTGCTCCGATGGACACCTTGTCCTGTACACGGATTCTAGGCAGGCGCCGTCTGTCCCGCCAGAGCCGGAAAAGACGACGGCACCGTTGCCGGTGCCGTCGTTGCCACTGCCTTGGAGAGAGAGTCAGGACGTGGGTTCGGGGGGCGTGCGCCGGGTCAGTGGACCCCGCGCACCGCCAGGGTGAGGGCCAGGATGCTGAGGATCACCGCGATGGTGCCGTCAAGCACACGCCAGGTGCTGGGCTTGGTGAACAGCGGCGCCAGCAGGCGCGCACCGAGACCCTGCGCGGTCAGCCACAGGCAGCTCGCGGTGACCACGCCGGCCGCAAAGGCCATGCGTGCGTGGCCGAAGTTCTCGGCAATGGAGCCGATGACCATCATGTCCAGCCAGAAGTGCGGGTTGATCAGCGAAAAGCCGACCGCCGCCATCAGCACCGCGCGGCGGCTGCCGTCGTCGCTGTCGGCTTCACCCATGCCACCGCCACCGGCAATGGCGCGGCGCGCCGACTTCATCGCGTACCAGGCCAGAAAAGCCACGCCGGTCCACAGCACGGCCGAGGTCAGCCACGGCAGCGCCGAGGTCAACGTGCGCAGGCCGGCCACGCTGGCGAAGATGAAGAACGCATCGATGGCCGCGCAGGTGGCGACCACCGGCACGATGTGCTTGCGCAGGATGCCCTGGCGCAGGATGAAGGCGCTCTGGGCACCGACCACGGCGAACAGGCCGATGCCGGTGGCTGCACCAGAGAACCAGGCACCGAGGCCGGTGCCGGCGGAGATGACCGAAAACATGGGATTCACTGCCTTGTCTTGCTGGGGGGACGGTGCCTCGCGAAGGCGGACAGCACCGGGTACGGGCGCCATTGTCGCGCCGCAACATAGAAAAGACGAGCTAAACTTCCTAAACCAACATTAGCGGAACTTAATACCATGCGCATCGACCATGCCCAGCTGCGCGCGCTCGCCGCCGTGATCCGCGAAGGCAGCTTTGATCGCGCGGCGCAGTCGCTGAATGTCACCCCCTCGGCCATCTCGCAGCGGGTCAAGGCGCTGGAGGATCGTGTCGGACGCCTTCTGGTGAAGCGTGGCGCCCCCGCCACTGCCACCGCCGAAGGCCAGGTGCTGGTGCAGCTGGCCGAGCAGACGGCCCTGCTCGAGCATGACGCCCTGCACCGGATGGGCCTGGCCGATGAAGATCTGCCCCAGGCCAGCATCCCGGTGGCGGTGAACCACGACAGTCTGGAAACCTGGTTTCCGCAGGCGGCGCAGCAGTTCGCACTGGGTACCGGCACCACGCTCGACCTGCGCGTGGAAGACCAGGACCACACCGTGGAGCTGCTGCGGCAAGGCACGGTGCTCGGCGCGGTGACCACCCTGGACGAGCCGGTGCAGGGCTGCCAGATCCATGCACTCGGCAGCATCCGTTACGCGGCCACCTGCACGCCGGAGTTCCGCGAACGGCACTTCGCCAAGGGCGTGACCGCGCAGGCGCTGGCGCAGGCACCGGTACTGGTGTTCAACCGCAAGGACGAAATGCAGTCGCGCTTTGCCCGGCGCATGGCCGGCGATGACCTGCCCAGCACCGCGCCGACCTGGTGGATTCCCTCCACCCGTGCCTTCGTGCAGGCCAACCTGGGCGGCATGGGCTGGACCATGAACCCCCTGCCGCTGGTCAAGCGGCACCTGGATGCCGGCCGCCTGGTCTACGTGCGACAGCGCGCGTGGGAGGACGTGCCGCTGTACTGGCAGCACTGGAAGGGCGATGTACAGACCATGGCCCTGCTGACCCGCGCGGTGCTGGAGGCGTCCTCGACGCTGGTGCGGCGCAGGCGCTGACGCCATATGCATCCCCTCCACAGCGGGCATGCCTCTACTGTGCGGAATCCGATGACAGGACGGGCCGATGCAGACCGATCCGCTGTTCCTGCATATCCGCGTGGTGATGGGCATCATCCTGGGCCTGTCGATCACGACCCTGCTGAAAGGGATTGCGCAGATCATCGAGCATCCGCAGCGACGCGGCTGCTCGGCACTCCATCTGTGTTGGGTGGCATGGACGCTGGTGTCGCTGGTCACCTTCTGGTGGTGGGAGTTCCGCCTGATTGAAGTCCACCGGTGGACGTTCGAGACCTATCTGTTCGTGATCTGCTACTGCGCGACCTGGTTCCTGCTCTGCGCCCTGTTGTTCCCGGATGACCTGCGCGACTACGGCAGCTACGGCAATTACCTGATGCAGCGCAGACGCTGGATATTCGGCGTGATCGGCGCGCTGACGCTGCTGGATCTGGTGGACACCGCGATCAAGGGCACAAGCCGGTGGCATCTGCTGGGCGCGGCGTATCCGGTCCACACCCTGCTGATGCTGCTGGTGGTCCTGCTGGGCTGGAAACTGCACTCCAGCCGGGCACAGCTGCGACTGGCCGCGGCCACCCTGCTCTACCAGATCGGCTATTTCACCGCCGAATACTTCACAATCGGCAACGATTGAACGAGACGGGCAGTTCCTTCAGCGCCCGGTCACAAGGAGGTGCCATGACCATCCGTTACCGCGATGCCCACCCCGACGATGCCGCCGCCTGCATCGACCTGCGCGGGCGTACCCGCGAGAATGCCTTCAGTGCAGCGCAGCTGGCCGAGCTGGGCATCACGACGCAGAGCTGGGCCGAAGGCATCTGCAACGGAGATTTCATCGGACGCATCGCCTGCGACGGCGAGCGCATGGCCGGCTACGGGTTTGCCGACCGCGAAAGCGGCGAGGTGCTGGTTCTGGCCCTGCTGCCGGAGTACGAGAATCTGGGCATCGGCCGACGTCTGCTGCAGGATGTGGTCAGCCTGGCCCGGGATGCCGGTCACCACCGGCTGTTCCTTGCGTGCTCGGCCGACCCGCGCTCGCGCTCGCATGGCTTCTACCGCCATCTCGGCTGGTGCCCGACGGGCGAGATCGACGAAACCGGCGACGAGATTCTCGAACTGCGTTGACCCCAAGCGGAGTGCCGGCCGCTGCGGTCAGTCGACGTCGACCACGTGCAGCTGCGCCTGGACCACCTGCGCCTCGGCGCCGGTGGAACCGGGTGTCAGATTGATCGAGAACTGCAGGGTCACATCCATCGGGCGCAGGGCGAAGCGTGTCAGCTCCTGCGGCTTGATCGGGAAACCGATGCGCAGGGACTGGCCCGCGCGCAGCTCCTGCGTCTGCTGCCGCAGCGCGGCCGAGGCCATGCCGCTGCGCAACGCCGTGGTCTTCTCGGAGTGGTTGTCCTTCACCCTGACCGACGGGCCACGGCTGCGGATGTACTCCAGCGGCAGCGACACAGGCTCGCTGCCGCTGTTGCGCAGTTCCAGTTCGACGTTGAGGGTGTCACCGCGGAAACGGCACTGGGCATCGTCCACGCAGCGCGCATGAAGTTCGATCATGGGAGGAAGCTCCTTGCTGTGGGCCGGCAGCGCTGCGGCAGCGGCAAAAGTGGCAATCAACGAAATCACTTGACGGTGCATGTTATCTCCCGGCCGATTTCCCGGCTCAGCAGTTCACGTACTTCCCGCGCGATGTTCCAGGCATGACGCGGCCGGGTCACCGCGCAGTCCACGGAATTCATGATGGTCGCCGCCGGATCGGTCAGCTCACGGGAATCCGGAACGGCAACCAGCACCTCCGGATCCAGAGTGCCATCGGGCTGGACGTAACGCACGGTCTCTTCGTCCGGGTCGTTATACGAATACTCGTCCGGCACGCCCAGGGTGTGGGCGAACTCGTGGGCGAAGGTCCAGGCCGTGGTCGACACGGAGACATCGATATCCGGGAATTCCACCTGCTCCCGGTCATAGGTGCGATGAACGATCAGCCTGTAGTCGCTGCCGCCCTGCACCCACCGCACCTCGTAGCGGATCGGGAAGCTGCGGGTGCCGCACGCGGGATCATGGACGTCCAGCGTGAACCGGCCGTTCCAGAACTGATCGATGCCGCGCTCCATGCGCGCCTTGACCGCCGCCACCTCGGCAGCGGTGACGCCGGGCTTGGGCATCACCTGCACCTTGATCGACACCACCACCTCGCCCTGGGCCTGCAGCGGAACATCGATGCGGTAGCTGACCTGGAAAGGATAGTCATGCTTGTCGCCATTGACGTCATAGGCTTCGTAGTAGCGCCCGTCCACGTCACGGTCGATCTGCGCATCATGGTCCGCCACCCAGCACTGCGGCGCGTCCTCGTCGCGCACGGCGGTGCCGGGCGCTGCGAAGGGGGGTGTCTGCAGGGTCGGCTTCAACAACGGCGCGACGATCGCTGCGATCGCCGCCACTCCGGCGCCTGCACCGGCGCGCCCTCCACCGCCGGCCACCACGTGGGCGCGCTGCTGCTTGCCCGATACCAGTGCGCAACCGCAGCTGGCCCTGTCGCCGTCGCGGGCGACCGGCTGGCCATCGATGACCAGGGTGGCATCGCCGGAAACGATCGAACCCGGACCATGGCGTGCACAGATGACACGGTCGCCGACACGCGCCACGGCGCGCCCTTCGATATCGGTATGCGGGGAACCTGTAAGGACCGAACCGCCCGTCTGCAGGGCGTCACCCACCACGATCAGCATCCGTGACATCGTTGCGCGGCCCCTCCGTGGCCGGTGGTCGTTCTGGAATCAGCCGACAAGTCTACCCCGGAGCGACCGCCGGCAGGATGATGCATTGCACAAAAACCGGACCCGTTCCGGGTAGAATCCTCTGCAAGGATGCTGCAAGGCGTTGTTTCTTCACGCCCTTCCCCTGCCCAGCGCGCATCCTGATCTCCTCCCCTCCGCCAACGATCCCGCCCCCATGAAGAAATTTGGCAAGGCCCTGCTCGCCCTGCTCGTGCTGTTCCTGCTGGCTGCCGCCGTGTTCCTGTACTGGCCGCTGACCCAGCGCTCCGTACCCGCCGCCAGCAACGACAAGCCTGTCGACGTTGTGCTGGTCGGCGCCGGCATCATGAGCATCACCCTGGCCACCTACCTGCAGGAACTGCAGCCGGACTGGAACATCCAGGTCTATGAACGCCTCGACGGCGTCGCCGGTGAAAGCTCCGACGGCTGGAACAACGCCGGCACCGGCCACTCGGCATTCGCCGAGCTGAACTACACCCCGGAACTGCCCGACGGCAGCATCGAGACCAAGCGTGCGGTCGGCATCGCCGAATCGTTCGAGGTCTCGCGCCAGTTCTGGTCGCACCAGGTGAAGGAAGGCCGGCTCAGCGAGCCCAGCGACTTCATCAACCCCACGCCGCACATGAGCTTCGTCTGGGGCGATGACAACATCGCCTATCTGCATAAGCGCCAGCAGGCGCTGGTGAAGAACCCGCTGTTCTACGGCATGCAGTACTCGGAAGACCCGGCACAGATCCGGCAGTGGGCTCCGCTGATGATGGAAGGCCGCGATCCGAAGCAGAAGGTCGCTGCGACCTGGATGCCACTGGGTACCGACGTCAACTTCGGCGTGATCACCCGCCAGTTGACCGCCGGCCTGCAGCGCAGTCCGAACTTCAGCCTGCACCTGAACCACGAAGTCTCGGCACTGCGGCAGAACGCGGACAAGAGCTGGAACGTCACGGTGAAGGACCTCAAGGCCGGCACCGAGAGCACCACCCACGCCCGCTTCGTGTTCATCGGTGCCGGCGGCGCCGCGCTGAAGCTGCTGCAGATGTCAGGCATTCCCGAGTCGAAGGACTACGCCGGCTTCCCGGTGGGCGGCCAGTTCCTCGCCTTCCAGGGCCAGGACGTGACCTCGCGCCATGGCGTCAAGGCCTATGGCATGGCCGAGACCGGTTCTCCGCCGATGTCGGTGCCGCACCTGGATGCGCGCAAGCTGGACGGCAAGCCGGTGGTCCTGTTCGGACCGTTCGCGCTGTACAGCACCAAGTTCCTCAAGCACGGCTCGTGGTGGGACCTGTACTCGTCGGTGACCCACAACAACGTTGCGCCGATGCTGGAAGTGGGCAAGGACAACCTGGACCTGGTGCAGTACCTGATGAGCCAGGCGCGGCTGAATGATGCCGACCGCCAGGCCGAACTGGTCAAGTACTTCCCCAATGCCAAGCCGGGCGACTGGAAGCTGGTCACCGCAGGCCAGCGCGTGCAGATCATCAAGCGCGACCCGTTGAAGGGTGCGGTGCTGCAGTTCGGTACCGAGATCGTGACCGACAAGGACCACACCATCGCTGCGCTGCTGGGCGCTTCGCCCGGTGCCTCGACGTCGCCGCCGATCATGCTGGATCTGATGGCCAAGGCCTTCCCCGAGCAGATGAAGGCCGGCTGGGAAGCCCGCCTGCGTGAGATCGTGCCCTCCTACGGGCGCAAGCTCAACGACAGTGCGGCACTGGTCAACGAGATTCGTTCGATGACCAGCCAGACCCTGAAGCTGCCTTACCTGGAAGTGCCGGCCGATGCCACGGCTGCACCGGCCACACCGCCGGCGCCGGCGCCGACGCCGACGCCGGGCAAGGAAAAGCGCAACGCCAACGAGGAACTGCAGGCGCTCTGAGCCCGGGTCTTCGATGACACCTACGGACGGCCACCTTCGGGTGGCCGTCCGCATTCAGGGAGCTCGGCTCTGCCGGGGCTCGCGGTGCGTGTCCCAGGCATCGACCAGCCCGGGCGAATTGTAATGTTGTTAAGAACGATTTACATTTGCGCCTCGCGCGGACCGCCCGCGCTCACCAGACGGACCTGACCCAGCCCGAAGCCGCCGCCCCGGGTACCGCCCGGCTGTTGCCGCCCTTCCGACTCTCCCGCATCGAGCCCACCAAGATGTCCCTGCACTCCCCTACCCGCCCGCTCCGTCGCGCGCTGCTGCCGGCCGCGCTGCTCGCATCCCTGGCCCTGTCGACACCGTCAGCGTTCGCCGCCGGCGATGCCGCAGCCGATGCCAAGACCCTGGACCGCGTCAGCGTGCGCGCCGACCAGGCTGCGCCGCCCTCAAGCAGCACCCGCCTGCCGATCACCCTGCAGGAAACGCCGCAGTCGGCCACGGCCATCAGCCTGCAGCGCCTGCAGGACGAATCGCTGTTCAGCATCAACGACGTGCTGCGCAACGTCACCGGCGTCAGCGTGTCCTTCTATGACACCCAGCGCCCGCTGTACTACGCCCGCGGCTTTGCCATCACGGACTTCCAGGTCGATGGCATTCCGACCTACAGCGGCTCCACCAACCAGGAATACGACACCGCCTTCTATGACCGCATCGAAGTGATCCGCGGTGCCAACGGCCTGCTCAGCGGCGCGGGGGTGCCTTCGGCCACGGTCAACCTGCTGCGCAAGCGCCCCGGCAAGGACTTCGACGCCTCGTTCTCGGTGAGCGCCGGCAGCTGGGACTACCGGCGCATGGAGGCCGACGTCACCGCGCCGCTGACCGCAGATGGCCGGTTCCGCAGCCGCGTGGTCGCCGCCTATACCGATCGTGATTTCTATTACGACCGCTACAAGGAGAACAAGATGGCCGGCATGGCGGTGCTGGAGGGCGACCTGACCGACAGCACCACGGTCACCCTCGGCTACCAGACCCAGGACAACAACCCGGTCGGTTCGACCTGGGGTACCGTGCCGTTCTTCGACAGCCGCGGCGACTTCGCGCACCTGCCGCGCTCAACCAACCTGGCACCGAAATGGAGCTACTGGCAGCGCGAGACCAGCACGGTGTTCGCCAACCTGGAGCAGCGCTTCGGCGAGGACTGGCTGCTGAAGATCAACACCGCCCACACCCGTGGCAATGTGCAGAACATGCGCCTGTACGGCACCGGCAATCCCGATCCGGCCACCGGTGCGGGCATCTACCTGCGCACTGCCGCTGGCGACTCCGAGGACACCCGCCGCAACATCGATGCCTACCTGACCGGCACGTTCCCGCTGTTCGGCCGCGAGCATGACGTCACCCTGGGTGCCCAGTGGTCCGACCTGGAAGGCACCACCCACACCGTTGCCCTGAACTACCCGCGCGACTGGGCCACCTGCGGCCGCGAGCGCTGCTACTACATCCCCAACGTGTACGACTGGAACGGCGACATCTCCGAGGTGACCTACACCCGTACCGGCGCGCGCCGCGTGCAGAAGACCACGCAGAGCGGAGTCTACCTGGCCGCGCGCCTGCGCTTGGCCGATCCGCTGTCGTTGATCGCGGGTGCGCGCCTGAGCCGCTGGGAAACCCTCAGCCGCTCCTACAGCGTGGCCGGTGCGTATACCGGGACCAGCGGGGCCTACAAGGTCAGTGATGAAGTGACCCCGTACGTGGGACTGGTCTACGACGTCACGCCGCAGTTCTCGGTCTATGCCAGCTACACCGAGATCTTCAACCCGCAGAACTTCAAGGACCGCAACGAGAACCTGCTGGCGCCGGTGCAGGGCTCGAATCTGGAAGCGGGCATCAAGACGCAGTGGTTCGATGGGCGACTGACCGCCAACGCCGCTGTGTTCGAGGCCAAGCAGGACAACTATGCCGTGCGCGACATGGGAGTGCCGGAAGGCTCGCTCAGCGATGGCACCTCGGCCTACATCGGCGTCAACGGCACCAAGTCGCGTGGCTGGGAAATGGACGTCAACGGCGAGATCCTGCCGGGCTGGACGGTCAACGCCGGCTTCACCCATGTCAAAGTGACCCGCGCCGCCACCGACCTGCTGTACGCCAACCCGCCCGAAGACCTGCTGCAGCTCAACACGCAGGTGCGCCTGCGCGGTGCGCTGGAACGCCTGAGCCTGGGCGCCGGCGTGCAATGGCAGAGCAAGGTGCAGGGCTACAACATCCCCTACCCGCTGGGCGGCACGGTAACCGTGAACCAGCCGGCCTACACGCTCGTGCAGTTCAACGCCAACTACCGCATCAGCGACAACTGGACGGCAACGCTGAGCGTGCGCAACGCGCTGGACAAGACCTACTGGGCGAACCTGGACTACAACAACTACGGCGAACCGCGCTTCGTCGCCGCCAGCCTGCGCTGGAAGTTCTGAGAACGACCGGCTGAAAGCCTGCAACCTGAATGGGCCCGCCATTGGCGGGCCGTTCTTTTTGCTGCGCTGCAGGTTGCGTCGCCTTTCGTAATTATGGCGTAATTATCTCAACGCCAATCGGAAGCCGGTCGATGAACCCGAGCTGGGACACGCTGGAACGCAGCCGCCAGGCACGTCTGCAGCGGGCTGCGCCCTGGAGCAGAGGCCGTGCAGTGGCCGCCGACGATGTGGGCGAGCTGCTGCACGCCCTGCTTGAACCCGGCGACAAGGTTTGCCTCGAGGGCAACAACCAGAAGCAGGCCGACTTCCTGGCCGAATGCCTTGCCGGGCTGGACCCCGCCCGCGTGCATGATCTGCACATGGTGCAGTCGGTGCTGTCGCTGCCCTCGCATCTGGACGTGTTCGAGCGGGGCATTGCCTCGAAGCTGGACTTTTCCTTCTCAGGCCCGCAATCGGTGCGACTGGCCAACCTGGTGGCCGAAGGGCGGATCCAGATCGGGGCCATCCACACCTACCTGGAACTGTTCGGCCGCTACTTCATCGACCTCACGCCGCGCGTGGCACTGGTCGCAGCGCAGGCCGCCGACCGCGACGGCAACCTCTACACCGGGCCGAACACCGAAGACACGCCGGTGATCGTCGAGGCGACCGCCTTCCGTGGCGGCATCGTCATCGCCCAGGTCAACGAGATCGTCGACACCCTCCCCCGCGTCGATATCCCCGCCGACTGGGTCAACTTCGTCGTGCAGGCACCGCGCCCGAACCACATCGAACCCCTGTTCACCCGCGACCCGGCACAGATCTCCGAGATCCAGGTGCTGATGGCGATGATGGCGATCAAGGGTATCTACGCCGAATACGGTGTGAACCGGCTCAATCACGGCATCGGCTTCGACACGGCCGCGATCGAACTGCTGCTGCCGACCTATGCCGAATCGCTGGGCCTGAAGGGCAAGATCTGCCAGCACTGGGCGCTCAATCCGCATCCGGCGCTGATTCCCGCGATCGAGTCGGGTTTCGTGAAGTCCGTGCACTCGTTCGGTTCGGAACTGGGCATGGAGAAGTACATCGCCGCGCGCGGTGATGTGTTCTTCACCGGCGCCGATGGCTCGATGCGCTCCAACCGCGCGTTCTCGCAGACCGCCGGCCTGTATGCGTGCGACATGTTCATCGGCTCGACGCTGCAGGTCGACCTGCAGGGCAACAGCTCCACCGCCACCCGCGACCGCATCGCCGGCTTCGGTGGCGCGCCGAACATGGGCTCGGATGCGCGCGGCCGCCGTCATGCCAGCGACGCCTGGATCAAGGCCGGCCAGCAGGCCGCACGCCCGGGCGAGATGCCACGCGGGCGCAAGCTGGTGGTACAGATGGTGGAGACCTTCCGCGAACACATGGCACCCGCGTTCGTTGACCGCCTCGATGCGTGGGCGCTGGCCGAACGCGCTGGCATGCCGCTGCCACCGGTGATGATCTACGGCGATGACGTGAGCCATGTGCTGACCGAGGAAGGCATCGCCAACCTGCTGCTGTGCCGCACCGCGGAGGAGCGCGAACAGGCGATCCGCGGCGTGGCCGGTTACACCACGGTCGGTCTGGGCCGCGATCGCGCGATGGTGGAGAACCTGCGCGACCGGGGCGTGATCCGGCGGCCGGAGGATCTCGGCATTTCGGTGCGCGACGCCAGTCGTGACCTGCTGGCCGCGCGCTCGGTGAAAGACCTGGTGCGCTGGTCCGGCGGTCTCTACGACCCGCCCAAGCGCTTCCGCAACTGGTAAGGGGCACGCGATGGAAACCCTCGACTATCGATTCGACGGAAGAACCCCGGTGCGGTTCCCGCACGACGCGGTGCTGGTGGGCGTGCTGGCGTCCGGCAATCTGGAAGTCCTGCTGGAACCTGCCGCGCAGGACGGCGCAATGACCGTACATGTCGTCACCGCCGCGCAGGGCTTCGGCACCATCTGGCAGGCGGTCATCGGTGATTTCGCCCGGCGGCATCCGCTGCGCGACGTGCGCGTATCGATCAACGATGCCGGTGCCACCCCGGCGGTGGTCAGCCTGCGCCTGGACCAGGCGGTGGAGACACTGCTCGCCGGAGAACCGCGATGAATCCGATGCAACGACGCAGCTACCACGAGGCCGATGCCCGTGCCCGTATCGCCGGGCTGGTCGATGCCGGATCGTTCACCGAGTATCTCGGGCCGGCCCGGCGCGCCATGAGCCCGCACCTGGCACAGCTGGACCAACCCGCCGCGTTCGACGATGGCATCGTGGTCGGTGCAGCCTCGCTGCGTGGCAGGCGTGTGCTGATTGCTGCACAGCAGGGCGAATTCATGGGGGGCGGTGTCGGCGAAGTGCATGGCGCCAAGCTGACCGGCCTGCTGCGCCAGGCCGCGCAACACAGGCCCGACGGTGTGCTGCTGCTGCTCGACACCGGCGGCGTGCGCCTGCATGAAGCCAATGCGGGCCTGATCGCCATTTCCGAGATCATGCGCGCGACCCTGGACGCGCGCGCCACCGGCGTGCCGGTGGTGGCCCTCATCGGCAGCGGCAACGGCGCCTTCGGCGGCATGGGCATCGTCGCCCGCTGCTGCACCACGGTGATCATGTCCGAGGAAGGGCGACTGTCGCTGTCCGGGCCGGAAGTGATCGAGACCGTGCGCGGCGTAGAGGAGTTCGACTCGCGTGACCGTGCCCTCGTATGGCGGGTGACAGGCGGCAAGCACCGCTACCTCATCGACCAGGCGCAGGTTCTGGTTCCCGATGCCATCGATGCATTCGCCCAGGCCGCATTCGAGGCGCTGCAGCCAGACGCCGCCAGCGCAGACGCCGATGCCGCGCTGGCCGCGCTGCAGCAGCGACATGCCGCCCTGCAGGCCCGGGCAGAGGCCTGGGGGGACTGCCGCGATGGTCTGGAGATCTGGGCACGCCAGGGAATCGATGATCCCGAGCGCCTGCCGCTGCTGGACACCGACGCGTTCCTCGCCGCCACCGCCCACAGGAAACTGCCATGACCGCGCCGCTGCAGCCCCTGCTTGACGCGCTGTTCCCGCGCGGCCACGACGTAAGCGTGCACGATTCCGTGCTGACGGGAAGCGCCAGTACCGAAGATGGCGAGGTCACGGTCATCGGCACCACTGACAAGCTGGAAGTCGGTGTCGATCATGCGCTGGCACTGGCGGCAACAGTACTCGCCAGCACCGCCGCACATCCGCAGCGACCGATCGTGATGCTGGTGGATACCGCAGGCCAACGCCTTTCGCGCCGCGACGAACTGCTCGGCATCAACGGTTACTTCGCCCACCTCGCGCAATGCCTGGACGTCGCGCGGCGACGCGGCGCACGGCTGGTGACCCTGGCCCATGGCGAGTCGGTCAGCGGTGGCTTCCTCTCGTTCGGCCTGATGGCGGACACGATCCATGCGCTGCCGGATGCCCAGGTTCGGGTGATGGACCTGCGGGCGATGGCTCGCGTAACCAAGCAACCGCTGGAAAAGCTGCAGGCGCTGAGCCTGACTTCGCCGGTGTTCGCACCCGGGGTGGAAAACTACGTGGCGATGGGTGCGGTACGGTCGCTGTGGTCGGGCGAGCTGGCGCAGGCCTTGCTGGATGCCCTGCGCGCGCCGGCCGACGGCGACCATCGTGCCGCACTGGGTGCCGAACGGGGGGGCCGCCTGCAGGCGGCTGCCGTCGCGGGCGCGGTGGCCAACGGCGATGCCTGAGCGTCTGGCCCGCCACACGCTGGTCTGGTTGTCGGCCCACGCCGACTGGCGGGCCGATGTGGCTGCGCAGGAACCGCGGCTCGCCGCATGGTTCGCGCAGGGATTGCCGGCAATGGTCGCGCGACGCGCGGCAGACGACCCCGATTCCCGCCTGCGGCTGGGTGTGCCGTTGCCACCGGGCGAAGGCAAACAGCGGCTTGCACTGCGGGTGCCGCTGCAGGATGTACAGCGTCGGCAGGCGCCGCCGGCACTGAGCGACATCCTGGCGGCAGGCGTATGCCCCGCCTGGCAGGCACCGTTGCACGCTCTCGCCACGCTCGCGCCGGCCCGTGTGTTCGGCGCATTCGCCTGGCAGCACGTTACTGGCCTGCCCTATGTGCATGACCGTTCCGATATCGACCTGCTCTGGGAGGTCCCGGATGCGGCACGGGCCGATGCGCTGGTGACTCGGCTGCGGGCGTGGGAAGCGCAGCATCCGCAGCGGGTCGACGGCGAGCTGTGCCTGGCCCGTGGCGCTGCGGTGAACTGGCGCGAGTACGCCGGCAGCAGCCGTCAACTGCTGGTCAAACGCCTTGACGGCGCAGCCCTGGAAGCACGCCACCGTCTATTCGAGGGCAGCGGGGTGGCCGCATGAACGCCGTCGCGCCGCGCCTTGCCGGCCGCAGCGCCGCACTCGACAGTGCACGCCTCGGCCGCATGGCGATCGCCGCGCTGCATGCCGAACTGGCCTGTGCGCCCAAACCCGGCCTGGTCACGCCGTTCGACAGCGGCAGCCATGACGACATGGACGCTGGTACGTTCCTGCGCAGCCTGTTTGCCCTGCGCCACTATTTCACTGCGGTTGCCCGCGATGGCGCCGCCGAAGCGCCGTTCCATCGGCTGCGCGACCACGGCCTGGCCGCCGAAGCGGCGATGCTGCGCGCCACAGGCGGCGTCAACACCCACCGCGGCGCGATCTTCAGCTTGGGCTTGCTGGTGGCGGCATCGGCCTCGTGCCGCACGCGTCTGGGCCGAGCCGCGACAGGTGAACAGGTATGCCAGGCGGTCTGCCAATGGGCGGACGCCTTCGCCACCTCGCCCCTGGATGTGAACAGTCCGGGGCAGCGCGCGCGCGCGCGTCACGGCGTACCCGGCGTGCGCGAGCAGGCGGCCGCTGGATATCCCCTGCTGCGTGGGCTGGCCCTGCCGGCACTGCGCCATGCGCTGGGCGCAGGGCTGCCACGCGAAGCTGCACTGGCCCATACCCTGATGCATCTGGTCGCAGAGGTCGAGGATCTGAACCTGCTGCATCGGGGCGGTGTTGCCGGACTGCGCTGGGCCCAGCAGCAGGCACGCGGATTCCTCGACGCCGGCGGTGCCTTTGCCGCCGGCTGGCGACCCCGCCTGCAGGACATCGGCGATGCCTTCGTCGCACGCCGGCTCAGCCCGGGTGGCAGCGCCGATCTGCTGGCCTGCAGCGTCTTCCTGCTGTTGCAGGAGCAGGCGTGATGCTGGCCCTGCTCTGTCCGGGACAAGGTGCCCAGCATGCTGCGATGTTCGATCACGTGCGCGGCAACAACGCCGCGCATGGCGTGCTGCTCGCCGCCAGCGAGGTGCTGCAGCGCGACGTGTTCACCGCTGCTGCGGCCGAGGACCGGTTCGACAATGCGCAGGCACAACCGCTGCTGTGCGCGGCCAGTCTGGCGCAGTGGCACGCCCTGCGCGATGCATTGCCGGTGCCGACCGTGGTGGCCGGCTACAGCATCGGCGAACTGGCGGCGCATGCCATTGCCGGCACCTTCGACGCTGGCAGCTGCCTGGCCCTGTCGGCACAGCGCGCGCATCTGATGGACGGTGCCAGCGCGGCAGGCGCCGGCATGCTGGCGGTGCTGGGCCTGGATCGTACGACGTTGCAAGCGCTGTGCGATGCGCAGGGTACCCACATCGCCATCGTCAACGGCGAGGATCACTTCATTGTGGGAGGCATCCGGCACACCCTGCAGCCGCTGGCCGATGCGGCGCACGCGCTCGGTGCGCAGGTGCGTCCGTTGCCGGTCCACGTCGCTGCCCACACGCCCCTGCTGGCGGCTGCGGTGGCGCCCTTCGCCGCCGCGCTGGAGCGCTCGGGCATGCGGGCACCCCGCCTGCCGCTGCTGGCGGGCGTCGATGCACGGCCCGTGCGCGATGCCGCAACGGCGGTGCACAGCCTGTCGGCACAGCTGGCACAGACCATCGAGTGGGCACAGGTGATGCGGCAGGCCTTCGAGCGCGGCGCGCGAGTGTTCCTGCAGCTGGGCCCGGGCAATGCGCTCGCACGCATGGTCGCGCCGTCCTATCCCTGCTGCGAGTTCCGCGCGGTGGAAGAGTTCCAGAGCCTGCATGGCGCTGCGGCATGGGTCCGCAGTGCGCTGCAGCGCCTGCAGTAACGGGTTCGAGCAGTACGTATCACGCAACACTGCAGTACGTCGCCTTACCCCGGGGATGGCGGGTCTCCATCCGCGCTGTACGTGAGCCACGTGTCTGGGAGGGCGCATGAGTCCACAAATCGCAACGATCATCGGTCTGGTGATCATGTTCATCGTCGCCACCGCACTGCCGATCAACATGGGCGCAGTGGCCTTCGCACTGGCCTTCATCATCGGTGGTGTCTGGGTAGGCATGGGTGGCAAGGAAGTCCTCGCCGGCTTTCCCGGCGATCTGTTCCTGACCCTGGTCGGCATCACCTACCTGTTCGCCATCGCGCAGAAGAACGGCACCATCGACCTGCTGGTGCACTGGGCGGTACGCGCGGTGCGCGGCCACATCGTGGCCATTCCGTGGGTGATGTTCGTGGTCACCGCGGTGCTGACCGCCTTCGGCGCCCTCGGCCCGGCAGCGGTGGCGATCATCGGTCCGGTCGCGCTGCGCTTCGCCAAGCAGTACAACATCAACCCGTTGATGATGGGCCTGCTGGTCATCCACGGTGCGCAGGCCGGCGGCTTCTCGCCGATCAGCGTGTACGGCAGCATCACCAATGGCGTGGTGCAGAAGGCCGGGCTGGAGGTCACCGAGATGGCAGTGTTCCTGACCAGCCTCGGCTTCAACTTCATGATGGCGATCATCTGCTTCCTCGCCTTCGGCGGCATCGCGCTGATGCGACGTGGCTCGATTACCGCGGGCGGTGCGGAACTGGCAATGGCCGGTGGTCCGCAGGCGTCGTCGCGGCAGTTCGCCATCGAAGGCCATGGCGCGCTGGTGGCGGCCGGCGGCGGCACCCTGAGCAACGATCCGGCGGCGCTGGATGCAGTGGGTCTGACCCGGGAGCGGTTGTTCACCCTGGTCGGCCTGCTCGGCCTGGGCGTGGCGGCACTGATCTACAACCTCAACGTCGGCCTGGTGTCGATCACCGTCGCAGTGGCGCTGGCACTGCTCTCGCCGCAGAGCCAGAAGGGTGCGGTGGATGGCATCAGCTGGTCGACCGTTCTGTTGATCTGTGGCGTGGTGACCTATATCGGCGTGCTGGAGCATGCGGGCGCGGTCGACTTCATCGGCAACGGGGTCTCCAACATCGGCATTCCGCTGCTGGGCGCTCTGCTGGTGTGCTACGTCGGCGGTATCGTCTCCGCATTCGCATCGTCCGCGGCGGTGCTCGGCGCAACGATTCCACTGGCGGTGCCGTTCCTGATGCAGGGGCACCTGGGTGCAGCCGGCGTGATCTGCGCACTGGCAGTGTCGTCCACCATCGTCGATGTCAGCCCCTTCTCCACCAACGGTGCACTGGTCGTGGCATCGGCGGCGAAGGAAGAACGCGAGACGCTGTTCCGTCGCTTCCTGGTCTACAGCGGCTTGGTGGTGGCATTGGGGCCGCTGCTGGCCTGGCTGGTGTTCGTGGTGCCGGGCTGGATGTAGGCGATGACCGGTCGTGCCGGCTGACGGCCGGCACTACCGCCAGCGGGTACACTCTGCCAATGGCCATCGCCCCTGCTCCACGGTCCCCGAAGAAGCGCGCCCCTCTGTACGAGGAGGTCGCCGAACATGTGCGTGAGCGCATCTATGACTATCGCCTGCCCCCCGGCGAATGGATCGACGAGCCTGCGCTGTGCAGTGAACTGGGCATCAGCCGCACCCCGCTGCGCGAGGCGTTGAAGCTGCTGGCAGCCGAAGGCCTGGTGCAGATCGACGCCGGGCGCGGCAGCCGGGTAACCCGGCTGACGCTGGAGGACCTCAACCAGCTGTTCCCGGTGATGGCCATGCTGGAGGGCCGCTGCGCGCATGAGGCGGTCAGGCATATCGATGATGCGGGCGTGGCCCAGCTGGAATCCCTGCATGCCGCGATGGAAGCGGCGGCGGCTGACGGCAACATCGCCGAGTACTACCGCAACAACTACCTCATCCACGAAACCGTGCAGCACTATGCCGGCAATCCGTGGCTGATCCGCATCACCCACGACCTGCACCGCATCCTGAAGATGCATCGCGGCCGGCAGCTGCTGACGCCCGGACGCACTGCGCAGTCGCTGGCCGAGCACCGCGAGCTGATGGAGTGCTTCCGTCGCCGTGATGCCGACGCGGCAGAGCGCACGATGGAACGGCACCTGCTCAGCCAGGGCCAGGCACTGGCCGCCTACGTGGCGGCCGGGGGCCTGCTGAACGTACCGGCGCCGCTGCCGACCGAAGGCGGTGCCTGAGCGAGCTGTCGCCCCGCCGGGCGTGGCCCGCCGCCCCGCCAATGGCCCTGCCTGTCATGAAGATGGGACAATGTAGCGCGCGCCGGCCTGCCTCTTGGCCGCCGGGGCCCCCCGCACCACACGGAAGAAGAAGAACAACAACATGCTGAAAGTCATTTTCGATACCGACCCGGGCGTCGACGACGCCCTGGCCCTGCTGTACCTGCACAAGCATCCGCAGATCGACCTGATCGGCGTTACCACCACCTTCGGCAACGCCTCGGTGGAGTCCACCACCCACAACGCGCTGTACCTGAAGCAGGCCTGGGCGCTGACTGCGCCGGTCGCGCGTGGCGCGGCGGGCCCCCTGCAGCCCGATGCCACGCCGGAAGCCTGGCCGGTGCACATCCACGGCCACAATGGCCTGGGCAATCACCCGGTGCCTGCCCAGCTGGACGTGACCGCCGACGCTCGTCCTGCGCACCAGCTGATCATCGATCTGGTGCGGGCCCATCCAGGCGAGGTCACGCTGGTCGCGGTCGGCCGCATGACCAACCTGGCCCTGGCCCTGCAGCAGGCGCCGGACATCGCCGGCCTGGTGCGTGGCGTGGTCATCATGGGGGGTGCCTTCCACGTCAACGGCAACATCACCCCGGCCGCCGAGGCCAATATCTGGGGCGATGCGGAAGCCGCCGACGTGGTGTTCACCGCACAGTGGCCGGTCACCGCGATCGGCCTGGATGTCACCACCCGCGTCGAGATGAACCGTGACGGCCTGGACAAACTGGCTGCGGTCGGGGGTGCCGATGCCGAACTGGTGCGTGCGCTGTCGCAGGATTACGTGGACTTCTACCTGCAGGCCGGCCACAAGGGCATGGTCGTGCACGATTGCTGCGCCTGCATCGCGCTCACCCGCCCGGAGCTGTTCCGCTTCGAGCGCGCAAGCGTGCGCGTGGCCACCGACGGCGTCGCCCGTGGCATGACCATTCCCAAGCCTGAAGGCCTGGCATTCGGCCCCAGCGTATGGGACGGCCACGTGGTGCAGTCGATTGCCATTGGCGTGGATGCCGCCGCCGTGCTGGCCGACATCGAGCAGACGCTGAAGGTGTGACCGGCTAGGATCCGCCCTGCTTGCCAGGGCGGGTCTTCCGCGTCGATGCCGTTTCCGGCAGCGTCCACAGCACCGGCAACACCAGCAATGCGACCAGCGCGATCATCGCGCCCGGTGCCGCCGCCCAGCCGCTGCGCTCCACCCACCACTGCGCCAGCCACGGTGTCGCACCGCCGAAGACCGCCGTGGCCATGGTCACGCCCAGTGCCAGCCCGCTTACCCGGCCCTCGCCCGGAAACTGCTCGGCCGTGGCCGGTGCCGCGACCGCGCTCACGCCACCGGCCACGCAGGCCAGCAGCACCGCAGCCACGGCGATACCCAACGGCGTGGTATGCGCCATCCAGCCGAACAACGACAGCGGCAGCAACGCCGCCAGTACCGTCAGGCCCAACAGCAGCGGGCGCCGGCCGAAGCGATCGGACAACGCACCGCACAAGGGAGTGATGGCGATCACGGCCACCGCCGCGATCGTCGACAGCCACAGGGCGTCGCCCTCGTCGTGCCCCTGTGCGTGCAGGAACGCGGGCACATAGGTGATGCCGACGTAGTAGGTGATCGAGCCCAGCGCGGAAATGGCGAAGGTGCGCGCTACCGCCTGCGGATGGTGGCGCAGCACGTGGCGCAGCGGCGTGGCAGGAATGCTGCCCTCGCGACGCTGCCGCTCGAACTCCGGCGATTCATGCATGCCCGAACGCGCGATCAGGATGACCAGCGCCAGTGCAGCACCGACGAAGAACGGAATGCGCCATCCCCAGCTGTCCAGTTGTACCTGCGGCAGCAGCGCGACCGTCAGTGCGGAGATCGCCACCGCCAGCAGCGCGCCCACTTCGCTGGCCGCCGAGGCCAACGAGGTCACCAGTCCACGCCGGCGTGCCGGAGCGCTTTCCAGCAGATAGGCGACTACGCCCGTGTATTCACCGCCCACCGAGAATGCCATCACGCACCGCAGCACCAGCAGCAGCACACCCGCCGTCGTGCCCGCCGTCGCGGCGGTAGGCAGCAGCGCGGTGGCCAGCATGGCTGCAGCCATCAGCGCCATCGAGGCCAGCAGCATCCAGCGCCGCCCCAAGCGGTCACCGAGGTGACCGAAGCACAGCGCGCCGAGTGGGCGCATCAGGTAGGACACGGCAAATCCCGCAAGGGTGACCAGCATCGCCTGTTCGCCGCCGCCGAAAAACACCCGCGACAGCACCGTGGCGAAATAGAGGTACAGGGTAAAGTCGTACCACTCCACCACGGTGGACAGGCCGGCGACCCACATCGAGCGCTGCTGTGTCGCACTCATCGCCTGTTCGCCTTCGCCACCATCGTTTCCCTGTCTGCGGTCCGTGCGCAGGGTGCCACCACGCGGGTGACGGCACGGTGGACCCGCTGCACGACGGGCGCGGACCGCAGACGGCTCAGGGTGCGCGGCGCAGGGTGATCAGGGTGATCTCCGAGGGCACGCCGATGCGTGCCGGGAAGCCGGCCCACAGTCCCGCACCGTTGCTCACATACAGCGTCATGTCATCGACGCGGTACCGTCCGGAGACGAAACCGCCGTTGGCACGCTTCACCAGCTGGTCCATGCCGAGGATCTGGCCGCCATGGGTATGGCCGGACAGCTGCAGCTTGACCCCGCGTGCGGCCGCGTCCTTCGCATTGCGTGGGCGGTGGTCGAGCAGAATCACCGGGGCGGCCGGATCCGCACCCGCCAGCGCCGCCTCCAGATCGGGCAGCGGCAGGCCATAGCGCGCGGCCACCGGATCGGTAACACCGGCGATCGTCATCGCTGCATCCCCCCGCCGCACCTGCACGTGGCTGTTCTCCAGCACCTGCATGTGCAGCGCACGGAACGCCTGCATCCATTCGCTGTACTGGGCGTAGTACTCGTGATTGCCGGTGATGGCGATCACCCCGTCCGGCGCCCTCAGTTCACCCAGGGGCCGGAAGTCATTGCGCCGTGCCTGCACGGTGCCATCGATCAGGTCGCCGGTGATGACGACCAGGTCGGGCGTCAGGGCATTGCTTTCGGCCACGACCTGACGCACCCAGTCGCCGGTCAGCAGGCGGCTGGCGTGGATGTCGGTAAGCTGCAGTACGCGGTAACCCTCGAACGCGGCAGGCAGGCCGGCAATGGCCACCTCGATCTGTCGGGTCTTGGGCACCGCCATGCCCTGGCTCACGCCCCAGGCACTGACCAGCAGAGCCAGCAGGCCTGCGCCCGGGCGCAGCCACGGCGCGCGCAGCGCTGCGGTCACACGGGGCCTGCGCAGAGCCCACGCGCCAAGCAGGCCCACGTCCATTACCAGCATCACCAGTGCCAGCAGCAGTACCGCAGTGGAGCCGGTGGCGAGCACGGCGATGGCCAGCTTGGGGATTTCCGGCGAGGCCATCGTGCCCCAGAACGTGGCCACGATCCGCAGCTGGACGGCGATGGCGACCAGCAGCAGGGACAGCAGTACCTTCAACCACACGGGCAGGCGCAGCGGCCAGAACAGGCGAAGGGCCACATACACGCCCATCAGCAAACCAATCGTACTCAGCACTGCGACGTTCCTGGACGAAGACAAGAGCCCGCCATGGTGACGGCTGCGGACAGCGTTGTGTAGAGCCGGGCCATGCCCGGCTGCTCAGTTCGCAGTCGAGCACGCTCGACGCTACGGAAGCCCGAGGCGCTCCACCCGCAGGCGGACAATGCGCCGCTTCTCCATGGCCAGTACGGTGATGCGGGCATCCGCTACTTCGACCGCATCGCCCACATCCGGCAGGCGGCCAAGCTGGTCCAGCACCAGGCCGGAGATGGTCATGTAGTCGGCACTGCGGGGCAGCGACACGCCGGCCAGCCGTTGCAGGTCATCCAGCGTCAACGCGCCGTCGGCCTCCCATTGGCCCTCGTCCAGCGCCACTACGCCGTAACGCTCGTCCTGGGTATCGACCAGATCGCCCGCGATCGCCGCCAGCAGGTCATTGGCGGTCACCAGGCCTTCCACACTGCCGTACTCGTCCACCGCTACCGCCAGCGGTACCGGGTGCAGGCGGATCAGTTCAAGCGCCTGCAACGCGCTGGCGCTGGACAGCACGTACTGCGGCTGGCGCAGGTTGGCTTCCAGCTGCAGCGGCCTGCCCTGCAGCAGGTCGGCCAGCAGGTCGCGGCTCTGCACCACACCACGCAGGCTGTCCAGATCACCCTCGCCCACGAGCAGGCGCGTGTGCGGCGACGCCACCAGGCGCGCCACCACGTCGTCCTGGCCGCGCGCCAGATCGATCCACTGCACGTCGGCGCGCACGGTCATCACACTGGACACAGGCCGGTCAGCCAGGCCCAGCACGCTGCGGATCATCTCGTGCTCGGCCGGCTGCAGGCGTTCCTCCGGATCACCGTGGTCTTCTTCGCTGGCATCGTCGTGGCCATTGGCCGGACGGGCGCCCAGCAGGCGCAGCACGGCATCGGCAGTGCGCTGACGGAACGGCTGGCGACGCTCGTTGCGCTCGCGGTTGAAGCGCACCCACTGGTTGAAGGCTTCCACCAGGATCGAGAACGCGATCGCCGCGTACAGGTAGCCCTTTGGAATCTTGTAACCCAGCCCCTCGGCGACCAGGCTGAAGCCGATCATCAACAGGAAGCCCAGGCACAGCACCACCACCGTGGGATGCTTGTTGACGAAGCGGGTCAGCGGCTTGCTGGCCACCAGCATCAGTGCCATCGCGATGGTCACCGCGGCATACATCACGCCCAGGTTGTCGACCATGCCCACGGCAGTGATCACCGAGTCCAGCGAGAACACGGCGTCCAGCACTACGATCTGTGCCACCACCATGGCAAAACTGGCGTAGACCTTCTTGCCGTCTTCCTGGTGACTGCGGCCCTCCAGCCGCTCATGCAGCTCCATGGTGCCCTTGAACAGCAGGAACAGGCCACCGCCCAGCAGGATCAGGTCGCGTCCGGAGAAGCTGTGACCGAACAGCGTGACCAGCGGCTCGGTCAGCTTCATGATCCACGCCAGCGCGGCCAGCAGCACCAGCCGCATCAGCAGCGCCAGGGTCAGGCCGATCACCCGCGCACGGTCGCGCTGGTGCGGCGGCAGTTTGTCGGCAAGGATCGCGATGAACACCAGGTTGTCGATGCCGAGCACGATCTCCAGCACCACCAGGGTTGCAAGTCCCATCCATATCGAGGGGTCAGCCAACCATTCCATTTCGGGTCCGTTTCGTCAGTAGGTCAGGGGGAAAAACAAAAGCTTCAGTCGCCATCGTGCGCCTGCGTCGGGTCGTAGCCGAGCAGGTCGCCGGGTGTGCATTGCAGCTCCCGGCAGATGGCATCCAGCGTGGAAAAGCGGATGGCGCGGGCCTTGCCGGTTTTCAGGATGGACAGATTGGCCAGCGTGATGTCGATGCGCCCCGCCAGCTCGGACAGGGTCATGCCACGCGCCTGCAGCATGCGGTCCAACGTGATCACTACGGCCATCAGGTCAGGTCCATCAGATCAGGCCATCCAGGTCATCGCGCATCGCCGCGCCGACCGCGAACACGCGCGCCAGCACGAACAGCATCAGTACCGCGACCAGACCGGTGATGGACATGCCTCCGCCCACCTCCATCCAGGCGAAATCAGGCCCCATCCAGGCAGCGTAGAGGCCGATCACGATCGACAGCAGTTCCATCGCCAGCATCAACCAGGCCATGCGCTGCAGACGCCGGGCATTGGCATGGGTGAAGGGGCGTTCGCGGGCAGCGGACCTCAGCATCCGCGCGAGGTGTCGGAGGAACACCAGGCACAGCACCAGCAGGGCAACGATGGTGCCCAGGCCGATGCAGAAGTGCAGGAACAGATCGCCTCCGTGGGCGGCGGCAGTGCGTGCATCATGCACGGCATCCAGCAGCCAGCGGCGGTCGTAGGCGACCAGCGGCACGGCCAGCAGTGCGGCCAGGATTCCCAGCCAGCACATGGCCCGCACGGCCTGCACGGCGGTCTGGGCCAGGGTGAACAAGCCTCGCGCGGGTCTGGCGCGGGCGGGACGAGCGGTCAAGCGGCCTCCGGTATTGGGGTGGCCCTGCCGCCCCGGGGTGGATTTATCGATAAACGATATACCACATCCCGAAGTGAAAGGCTGAACGTCGGCGCTGTTGCACGCGAGCTTCGAACCCGCCTCCGCACTTGACACCCCAGTGACGATTTGATTATTAATTAACCAATTGGTTAATCATATTCTCATGGATCGCATCTTCGAAGCACTCGCCTCAACCGCCCGGCGGCAGGTCCTGGCCTATCTCAGCGCCGGTGAACTCAGTGCGGGCGAACTGTCCGAGCGCTTCGATTTCAGCAAGCCGGCACTGTCCAACCATCTGCGCATCCTTGAAGAGGCAGGTCTGATCGAACGCGAGAAGCGTGGCCAGTACGTGTACTTCCGACAGGTGCCCGACCGGCTTGCCAACACCTTGTTCTCGTGGGCTGCCGAGGTCTGCCCGGTGGGCGGCCCACTCAAGCGCGAAGCGCGCGCACGCCGCAAGTCGCCCGCCCCCTGAGGAGCCGCCCGATGCCTGGACCGACCCACGACAGCCGCTCGTTTCCAGGTGTACAGCTTGCGGCTCAGGAGGGCGGCAGCCCCGTTGAAGTCACACTGATCGCACAGCTCGGCATCGGTGCCGGAGACGCACTGGTGGCTGATGCCAGCCAGCGTCAGCGCCACCACCCCGCCTTCATCGATGCACTCGATGAGCCCTCTGCGCGGCTCGGTGGCATGCATCTGCAGTACGGCGATGCGTCCTCGCTGTACAGTTTCATGGTCGGCGAAGGCGGACATCCGTTCCATCGCCACGCCGGCCCACGCATGTTCACCGCCATCGCCGGCAGCGCAGGCGCTGAGCTGCGTTTCGCGATGGCCTCCGATGCACAGCTCGCAACCGATCCCGTCGCGCTCCCGCGCTCGCTGCGTCGCGTCCAGATCCCACCGGACTGCCTTTTCACCGTTCGATTTGGCGGAGGTACCTGGCACCAGTTTGTATCGAACCATCCTGGGCACCCTGCCCTGTTCGCACTGTCTTGCCACAGCAACGAACTGGCCGGTGCGATGAGCGCTGAAACAAGAGCGCAGGTGCAACGCAACGGTGCTGATATTCCCAGCTTGACTGAGGTGCTTCCCGAGGTGCACTGGCCCACCATGGCCACGCTGGCGGCCACCCCGCTGCTGCGTCTCTCGCTGCAGGCCGCACCTCCCAGCCTGTGCGCGTCCCTGTGCGCCCGTACCCGGGCGTTTCTCGGCCCGCTGCGACGGATCAATCTGCGTCCACTGCGTGGCTTCGTCGAACGTGCCCCCCTTCCATTTACCATCGAGTCCCGCGCGCCCAGCGATGACGGACTGCTGGGCAAAGCACTGCAGTCCAGCAACTACCATGATCTGACGGTGCTCCGGCTGGACGGTGCTCAATTGCAGCAGCCACCTGTTTCGCAGTTGCTGGCAAACGTGCTGGAAGGCTTCCTGTGCAACCCACCGGGCGGCGTCAGCCAGCTGATGGCGGTGCGCAACTGGCTGGTGGCTCCCTTGGGGCTGCGCACCGCGCGGCTGGGCTGCCCGGTCTCGTCGCTGGCATGCAGCGATCACACGCAGCTCTTTGCGGGCCGCTATCCCGTGTTGGATTCACAGGTCGATGCACATGGCCGCTATGCCGAAGTACTGCTGGGCGCCGACGATCGCCACCTGCGCTTCCGCAGCAGTGTCCGCGTGCAGCGGCATACCGACGGCCGCATCGATATCAGCCTTGGCACGCGTGTGCAGACCCGCAACATCTTCGGGCGTGTCTACATGGCGTTGATCGATGGCGTGCACCGGCATTACATCGCCCCTGCACTGCTGCGGCGCGCAGTCGAACATGCGCTCGCGCCCGAACTGGCGGTTCCCGGTGCCTGGACCGGTGAAGCCTCGCTTCGCTGAGTCCATAGAAGGCGGGATGAAACGCCATTGTCGTGTTCCGCAAACTGCCGAGGGGTTTACTGTCCGAACTCAACGCGCGTAGCGGAACACCAGATCGTCCGGATCGTTGCGCAGCGCGTCCGCATCCAGCACACCGCCCAGCCGCCGGGCCACGGCCTGCGACGCGAGGTTGTCCGGCGCCATGTAGCTCACCGGCGTCGGCAACTGCAGCGATGTGAACGCCCAGTCGCGCAGGGCGGCCGCGGCCTCGCTGGCGAAGCCCTGCCCTTCGTGGCCGTCGTACAACAGCCAGCCCAGTTCCTTTTCCGGAAACAACGGGCCGTGATTGATGCCGACCTGTCCAATGCAGGCGCCGCTGTCGCTCCGTTCGATCATCAGCGCGCCGTGGCCGAACAAGGGCCAGCTGGCCAGGTCGTGACAGAACTGTCCCCAGGCCGCGACCTCACCAAATGGACCGCCCATGCCGCGCGCACGGGGCGATGCAAGAAAGCTCGCATAGGTGTTGAAATCATCCAGCCGCTGCGGGCGCAGGCGCAACCGTGCGGTATGCAGCGTGGGAATCTCCAGCATCGCCACGGCCGATCTCACTGCACAGCCACACGACCATCACCGCGGCGCCGCAGCGACGGAGGGCGTGGCGCATCGGCGTCGGTGCGCGCCCCCGCCGCGGTACGGACGGCCAGCAGGGACGCGGGCTGCGCGCTGGCCGAGGCGGGATCGACGGACATGGCGGGCTCCTGCAGTGTCAGGCTGCAAGTCTAGGCCGCGCCCTGTGCGATGCAGATGAAGTGCGGCGCAAGGGGGCATGCTGCCCCTGATGTACCGCCCTAACCGGCGTCGCCAGCGCCGTGGCACTCAGCGTGCACCGGCAATCCGTACCTGGTCGCGTCCCTGTGCCTTGGCCCGATACATGGCGGCATCGGCAGCACGCAGCAGGGAACGCCAGCCCAGTGCATCGGTACTGCCCTCGGCCACACCGAAACTAGCAGTGACACGCAACACGTTGCCATTGCCCAGCACGATATCCGACTGCTGCAGTGCGACGCGCAGCGATTCGGCCAACCGGCCACCCGCGCCGAGATCCCCATCCGCCAGCAGCACAAGGAACTCCTCGCCACCGTAGCGGGCGATGCTGTCGGTGTGCCGCAGGTACCTGCGCAGCAGCTGCGCAACCTGCACCAGTACCTCGTCGCCTGCGGCGTGGCCATGGCCGTCGTTGATTGCCTTGAAATGATCGACGTCGAGCAGGATCACCACCGCCATGCCGTTGCCTGCGGCGTGCCGCTGCTGCACGTGTTCGTCCAGCGCGCGCCGATTGAGCAACCCGGTCAGCGCATCGGTGCCGGCCAGCTGGCGCAGTTCGCTGGTCAGTGCGGAACGCTCACGTGAGGTCTCGCGCAGCACTTCAATCGCGTCGAACAGCCGCTGCATCTCTGCCAATGGATGAGTGACGTGCTGCGCGGGGCCCGGCGCGTCGGACGCGATCTGCACCACCTGTTCCTGTGCCTGCAGCAGCGGCCTGAGGATCTGCCGGTGGGCGATGCGCAGGGCCACGCCCAGCACCGCCAGCGTGCCCAGCGCGGTGGCCCACAACACGGCCAACCGTGTCGCCTCACGATTCCGTGCCTGTTCGAAGCGACCGATGGACATGCTCAGGTAGCCGTCGCGCAGCGCCTCCAGTGACTGCAGCGTCGGAACGTAGCGCGCAGTGAATTCCGCGGTGCTCCACGGCGGAGGCCGTCCACGGCGACCGTCCTCGATCAGCTGTTCGATCATCGGCAGCGACTCGGCGAAGAACTGCCGGCGTGCCATGTCCCAGTGCCACGACAGCTCGGGATCACTGCGAAACACCGACTCGTGGCTGGCTGCCAGCCGCCACAGCTCGAGCAGGCGGCCCTCGGTCTGCTGCGCCGCGCGTACCTGCCGGACGTGCCAGGCCCCGGGAACCGCCACCGGGGCCATCACATTCGACGCCAGTCGGCCGCCATGCTCGCGCAGGTCCATCAGGATCTGGCCCTGGATCGCCGGAATCGCCGCTTCGCGGCCGGTGGCCACCAGCACGTTGATCTGCGCCGAACCCAGGCGATGCAGGCGATCGGTCACCATGAACATGCTGTTGATCGCATGCTCCACGTCGTCGACCGTCCGCGCGTCTGCCGGCTTGGCCACGACCCGGTCCACCGCCGCGCGCGCCTGACGGAGCTGATGCTGGGCCTCGAACAGGGTGCGGCGCTCGTCAGGCAGGGAGGGCCCGGACAGGATCACGGCATCCATCTGCGTCATCGCCACATCGACCCGCTTTCGCGCCTGTGCCAGCCCCGCCGCGAGCCGCGCGCGTTCGCCGGCATCGGCGCAATCGCTGCCGAGCAGGCTGTTGGCAGGCCCGCGCTCGGCCGAGGCCAGATTGGCCAGATCAAAGGTCTGTCGCAACCGGTGCAGGCTGACGAGGTTGTCCTCCGCTGCGGTGTAGCGCAGCGTGCCCTGGACCAGGGCGATGACCATCAAGGGCAGCGTGCAGACCACGAACAGCCCGGCCAGGATCCAGACCCAGGTCCGTAACCCGATCGGCGACACCTTGCGGGCCATTCACCATTCCCCTGAAGTGCGGGTCACTGTAGCTGCCGGCTGGCGGCACCCACAAGCGTCCACCGTGGCGCTGCAGTGGCGCCCGCTGGCACCGGCAACCGTCAGATCCAGCGCTGGTCCACCAGTTCCCGTTTCACATAGGCATAGAACACCGGCGCAGCGACCAGCCCCGGCAGGCCGAAGGCGGCTTCCATCACCAGCATCGACAGCAGCAGTTCCCACGCACGGGCCTGGATCTCGCCACCGACGATGCGGGCATTGAGGAAGTACTCGAGTTTGTGGATCACCACCAGGTACAGCAGCGCCACCACCGCAACGTAGAACGATACCGACAGGGCAACGATGGTGATGACGGTATTGGAGATGATGTTGCCCACCACGGGCAGCAGGCCGGCGATGAACGTGATCAGTACCAGCGTCTTCGACAGCGGCAGGTGCACGCCGAACAGCGGCAGCACCCCCAGCAGGAAAATCGCGGTGAACACGGTATTGAGCAGGGAGATCTTCACCTGCGCGAACACCACCTGGCGGAATGCGGTCGCCAGGCGGCCGGTACGGCCGATCAGTTCGTGCGCCAGCGGCCCCATCGTCGGCAACGGAAGCTCGTCGTACAGCGCGATCATCGCCCCGAGCACCATGCCGATCAGCACGCGCACGCCGATCTGCACCGCCGATGTGCCGGCGACGCCCAGCTGCCGCTGGTGCTCTGCCGCCCACTCGTTCAATGCCGCACGCAGTGCCGGCATGTCCTCGGGAATATAGGGCTGCAGCAGCGCCGGCACCTGGTGGCGCGAGGTGTTGAGGATGTCCATCAGGCGCGCCAGCAGCGCATCCGGCCCGCCGGTTTCGGTGCGGAAGAAGGACGCCACGCCGATGCCGGCCAGCACGAGCACGCCGATGATGACGGCCGAAAGCACGATCACCGCGATCGCACGCGCGCGCCCGGGCGGCAGGCGCCCCTCCACTGTCGACGCCAGCAGGTGGGTCAACTGGAACACCAGCAGGCCCGACAGCAGCGTCACCACCAGGCCCAGCTTCAGTACCAGCCACATCCCCAGCAGCATCAATGACCAGGCCGCGATCCTTGCAACGGGAGGCCGGGGCTGGGCAACGAGGGCGTCTTGCATGGCATGGGTCCGGGCGGGGTGGCCCATGGTAGTGGAACGCTCCGGACACCGAAATGAATGGAGTTGGGGCCAGCGCTTGCGATCACAGGCAATGAAACATCCCCGGCAGCCGCAGGCCTGCCGGGGTTCCTGCCTGCTGCCTTCACCTGTGCCCTGGCGACGCTGTCGAGCCACGCAGCATCAGACTGAAGTCCAGCGTCTGCTGAAGCGGGACATCGACGCCTTCGATGATGGCGAGCAGCAGTTTGACTGCGCGGTCGCCGATCTCCCGCATGGGCTGCCGGATGGTCGTCAGCGGCGGCGTGAGGTAACGCGACGACGCCAGGTCGTCGAAACCGACGATGGACAGTTCCTCGGGCACGCGGACGCCCAGTTCCCGGCAAGCCGCCAGGGTTCCCAGCGCCATCTGGTCACTGAAGCAGAAGATCGCGGTCGGCGCCGATGCGGCGGCCAGCAGTGCCGTCGCCGCCGCATGGCCGGATTCGACGGAGAAGTCACCCGGCACGACACTCAACTGGCGCAGTCGGCCGCGCGCCCTGCCCGCCGCCCGTGCCCCTTCCAGCCGCTGCTGGTGCAGGGGGTTGTCGGGGGGGCCGCCCACCAAGGCGATCCGCTCATGTCCCAGTCCGTACAGGTGCTCCATCACCGCACGCGCGGCGGCAGCGTTGTCGATGTGAACACTGGGGAGGCCCAGCGCAGGGTCGAATTCACAGCCGTTGACCACCGGCGCGGCGGCGCCCTGCTGCTCGACGATCGCGCGCGCGGTAGGCGGCAGGCGATGGCCCAGCACGATCAGGCCATCGGCCTCGTTGCGACGGAGCATCTGCGCATAGCGCTCCTCGCGGTCGGGTCGATGCTGGGTGTCGCCCAGCAGGACGGCGTAGCCGACGGCCTGGGCCGCGTCTTCGGCACCCTGCAGGATCTGTGCGAAGAACGGGTTGGCAATGTCCGGCACGGTCACCAGGATCTTGCCGCTGCGCTGCGTCTTCAGCGTGCGGGCGACCGTGTTGGGCACATAGCCCAGCGCGGCGGCGGCCTGTTCGATGCGCGTGCGCGTCGCCGGCAGCACCTTGTCCGGCCGGGACAGCGCCCGCGACACCGTACCGGCGGAGACGCCGACGTGCTTGGCGATGTCGTAGATGGTGGCCATGGCGTCAGTTCTTGTTTCCGCTGTGCAGTGCACAACAGGGTTTGCGGGAGACCCTGCTAGGGTAATGCAATCGATTGCATCGCGGGCGAACCACGTTGAAGACGCTCAAGGGTCCGGCGCTGTTCCTGGCGCAGTTCATCAGCGAAACACCTCCTTTTGATCGGCTGGACACGCTGGCCGGCTGGGCTGCGGGCCTGGGCTATTGTGGCGTACAAGTGCCGACGAACGCGCCGCATCTGTTCGATCTGGCCGAGGCCGCGCGCAGCCAGGCGTACTGCGACGACATCAGCGGCATGCTGGCCGACCATGGCCTGCAGATCACCGAGCTGTCTACCCATCTGCAGGGACAGCTGGTCGCCGTCCACCCCGCCTACGACAGCCTGTTCGACGGCTTCGCGCCGGTGGACAAGCGCGGCAACCCCGCCGCGCGCCAAGTGTGGGCGGTGGAACAGTTGAAGCTGGCCGCCCGCGCCAGCCAACGCCTGGGATTGACCGCGCATGCCACGTTCTCCGGCGCGCTGGCCTGGCCCTACTTCTATCCCTGGCCGCAACGCCCACCGGGACTGGTGGAAGAAGCCTTCGCCGAACTCGGCCGGCGCTGGCGTCCCATCCTGGAGGCGTTCGACGCCAGCGGCGTGGACCTGTGCTTCGAGATCCACCCGGGTGAGGATCTGCACGACGGTGCCACCTTCGAGCGCTTCCTCGATGTGGTGGACCACCACCCACGCGCGAAGATGCTGTACGACCCCAGCCACCTGCTGCTGCAGCAGATCGACTACCTGGGCTTCATCGACCGGTATCACGATCGCATCGGCATCTTCCACGTCAAGGACGCGGAATTCCGGCCCAGCGCGCGCAGCGGCGTCTATGGCGGTTACCAGGACTGGATCGACCGGCCGGGGCGCTTCCGCTCGCTCGGCGACGGCCAGATCGACTTCAAGGCGATCTTCTCCCGGTTCGCGCAGTACGATTTCCCGGGCTGGGCGGTCGTGGAGTGGGAGTGCTGCCTGAAGCACCCGGAGGACGGCGCACGCGAGGGAGCCGCCTTCGTCCGTGACCACATCATCCGCGTGACCGAACATGCCTTCGACGACTTCGCCGGCAGCGGCACGCCGCCGGAATCACTGCGCCGCATGCTGGGACTCTGAGCCACTACCGCCCCGGGAGGGCAAGCCATGACGCACGCCATGTCGCGCTTGGGCGCGATGATGTTCCTGCAGTTCTTCATCTGGGGCGCGTGGTTCGTGACCCTGGGGACGTATCTGGTGCAGGGCCCGCTGCAGGCCAGCGCCAGCCAGGTGGCCACCGCCTTCCTCAGCCAGTCCATCGGTGCCATCGTCGCCCCGTTCCTGGTCGGCCTGATAGCCGATCGCTACTTTGCGGCGCAGCGCATTCTCGGAGTGCTGCACCTGGCCGGTGCGGTGCTGATGTGGTTCGCATCCACGGCGACGGACTTCAACACGTTCTTCGCTTGTGTCATGGGTTACATGCTGCTTTTCATGCCGACGCTGGCCCTGGCCAACAGCGTGGCGATGCGCCATATGCAGTCGCCTGAGAAGCAGTTCCCGCTGGTGCGCGTGGCCGGCAGTGTCGGCTGGATCGTGGCCGGCGTGCTGATCGGCTGGCTGGGCTGGGAGCAGGCGCATCGGCTCGAACTGACCTTCCGCATGGCGGCGATGGCGTCGCTGGCCCTGGGTCTGTATGCCTTCACCCTGCCGCACACACCGCCGCTGGCCAGGCAGCGCGATGCGGGACTGGGGCAGATCCTGGGCCTGGACTCGCTGCGGCTGCTGAAATCGCGCTCCTACCTGGTGTTCTTCCTCGCCTCCATCGCCATCTGCATTCCGTTGGCGTTCTACTACAACTTCACCAATCCGTATCTCAACGACCTCGGCGTGCGCGGCGCGGCCGGCCTGCAGTCGCTGGGCCAGGTCTCGGAAGTGCTGCTGATGCTGGCCATGCCGTTCCTGTTCGTCCGCCTGGGGGTCAAGACGATGCTGGCGGTGGGCATGGCCGCGTGGGTGGTGCGCTATGTCATGTTCGCCTTCGGCGATGCGGGCGGTGCGTTCTCCCTGCTGGTGATCGGCATCGTGCTGCACGGCATCTGCTACGACTTCTTCTTCGTCACCGGCCAGATCTATACCGACGCACACGCGGGCCCCGACGCGCGCAGCAGCGCGCAGGGCTTCATCACCCTGGCGACGTACGGCGTAGGCATGCTGATCGGCACGTTCCTGTCCGGTGCGGTGGTGGAGCACTTCACCACGGCGGCGGGTCCGGACTGGCAGCAGATCTGGCTGTTCCCGGCCGGCGTCGCACTGGTGGTGCTGATCGCCTTCCTGCTGCTGTTCCGCGACCGCCCCGCTGTCGCGGCCGCTCCCACCGCACCCTGAGGATCCCATCGGATGTCCAAGCTTGGAATCGCCATCATCGGCACAGGCATGATCGGTGCGGTGCATCGCCGCGCGGCACTGCTGGCCGGGGCCGAGGTCCGCGGCGTGGCGGCCTCTTCCCCGCAGCGCGCACAGGAGGTGGCGCAGGCGTGGAACGTCGCGCATGCCTACCGCGATATCGAGGAGGTGGTCAGCGATCCGCAGGTGCAGGTCGTGCATGTGTGCACGCCCAACCATCTGCACCGCGCCATGGCGCAGGCCGCGCTGGAAGCCGGCAAGCACGTGATCTGCGAGAAGCCACTGGCCACCACCCTGGACGACGCCCAGGCATTGGCCGCGTTGGCCGCCAGGACCGGTCTGGTCGCTACGGTCCCCTTCGTCTACCGCTATCACCCGGTGGTCCGCGAGGCACGCGCACGCATCGCGCAGGGCGAGCTGGGGCCACTGCACCTGATCCACGGCAGCTACCTGCAGGACTGGCTGCTGGATCCGGCCAGCAACAACTGGCGTGTCGACCCCTCGCTGGGCGGCACCTCGCGCGTGTTCGCCGATATCGGCTCGCACTGGTGCGACCTTGTGGAATGGGTCAGCGGCGAACGCTTCGCCGAGGTCAGTGCCGCGTTCGCCACCGTCATCGCCGAGCGCGGCGCGGTCACCGGGCAGAGCTTCACCACGCCGGCCGCCGGCGGCACGACGCAGGCTGTTTCCAGCGAGGATGTGGCCACGGCGATGTTGCGCACGAGTGCGGGTACGCTCGCCTCGTTGACGGTCAGCCAGGTTTCGGCCGGACGCCACAACCGGCTGTGGTTCGAGATTGACGGCGCCAGGGCCAGCGTGGCCTTCAACCAGGAAGATGCCGAGCGGCTGTGGATCGGCCGGCCCGACCAGCGCGAGGATAGCTTCGTGCGCGGGCCCGGTGCCGGCAGCGCCGAACAACGCAGATTGTCGGTCTTGCCGGCCGGACACGCGCAGGGCTATGGCAACTGCTTCGAAGCGTTTGTCGCCGACACCTACCGTGCCATTGCAGGCGAGCAGCCGGAGGGCCTGCCCACCTTCGATGACGGCCTGCGCTCGGCGCGGATCGTCACACGTGTCATCGCATCCGCCAGGTCACGTGCCTGGATGGCCATCGATTGAATTCCCGGAGGACTGCCTGATGAACATCCGTATCCGCAGGACCGCAAGCCTTGCACTGCTGCTGCTCGTTGCCCTGCCCGCCTTCGCGCGCGATGCCACCGACCTGCACACGCCCATCGCGGTGCAGATGTACACGTTGCGCAATGCCGGCTCGCTCGACCAGCAGCTGAAGATCGTCCACGACGCCGGCGTGCGCGCCGTGGAAACAGTCGGTACGCAGAATGTCAGCGCTGCCGAACTCAAGCAGCTGCTCGACAAGTATTCGATCAAGGCGATTTCCTCGCACACGCAGCTGGCCGATCTGCGCAGTGACCTGGATGGCGTGGTCGCCTTCAACCGGGCCATCGGCAACACCACGCTGGTGGTGCCCTATCTGGCCGAGAAAGACCGCCCCACCGACGCTGCCGGCTGGACGGCGCTGGGCAAGGAACTGGGCCAGCTCTCGAAGCAGGCCCGTGCCAAGGGCATGCGCCTGGCCTATCACAACCACGACTTCGAGCTGGTCGACTTCAATGGCACGACCGGACTGGAACTGCTGTTCGCCGCGGCCGGCCCCGATCTGCAGACCGAGCTGGACCTGGCCTGGGTCGCACGGGCCGGCCATGACCCGGTGGTGATGCTGGGCAGATTCAAAGGCCGCCTGTTCGCGGTGCACGCCAAGGACAATGCCCCGAAGGGCCAGGCTGAGGATGAAGGCGGCTTCGCCGCCGTGGGCCAGGGCGTCCTGGACTGGAAAGCGATCCTGCCCGCCGCCGCCACGGCCGGCGTGCAGTGGTACATCCTCGAGCATGACCAACCCCGCGATCCAGCCACCGTCATCCGCACCGGTGCGGACTATCTGCGTGAACACCTGACTGCCCGCGTGCCTGCCGGTGCACAGCGCTAGCCCGCGAAGGAGCCCAGCTTGAAAACGATTCTGAAAGTGACTGTCGCGCTGTGCGGCACCCTGCTGGCCGCTGCGGCGTGGTGCAAGGAAGACCCTGCTGCCGGAGCGCAGCTCTACGCAACGCACTGCGTGGCCTGCCACGGTGCGGAGCGCGCCGGCGTGCCACCGACGTTCCCTGCGCTCACCGACGTCAGCAAACGGCTTCAGCCTGCGCAGATCAAGGACAAGATCAAGCAGGGCGGCGGCTTGATGCCCCCCTTCCCGCAGCTGTCGCAGCAGGAGATCGACAACATCGCCAGCTACCTGGCGAAGTAGGCATGAGGGTGCGCTACAGCTCGCGCACCCAGATGTTGCGGTAGCTCACCCTGGCGTCGTGCTCCTGCAGGTACAGCGGCGCACAGGCATGTGGCGCGTAGGAAGGCGCGCCGATGTACTCGGTCTTGCCCGCCAGCACCGTGTCGTCCTGCACCAGCACACCGTTGTGCAGCACGGTGATGCGGGCCGGCGAGGTGAGCCCGCCGCCTGCCGAGAAGCGCGGGGCCTTCCAGATGATGTCGTAGGCCTGCCACTCGCCGGGCGCACGCGAGGCATTCACCAACGGAATGGCCTGCTTGTACATCGATCCGGCCTGGCCGTTGGCATAGGTCGGGTTGTTGTAACTGTCGAGCACCTGCAGTTCGTACACCTCCTGCAGGAAGATGCCACTGTTGCCGCGGTGCTGACCGTCGAATCCGGCGGTCGCGGTGGGCGTGCGCCACTCGACATGCAGCTGGACATCGCAGAAGCGCTGCCTGGTGCGGATGCCCTTGCTGCCGGGCACCACGGTCAGCGCGCCATCGGCAACGGTCCAGGGCACGGGTCCGCCCTGCTCCGACTCCCAGCGCGACAGATCCTTGCCATCGAACAGCACGATCGCATCGGAGGGCGCGCGGCCTGGCGGCGTCGCTACGACCGCGGGAACCGGCGTCCACACTTCGGTCTTCGCCGGATCGCGCGCAGGGTCGCCGCCGTCCTGCGCGAACACGGGTGCGGTGCCCAGCAGGCAGGCCACTGTCAGGAGAGGTCGGTTCATCGTGCTTCCGGATCAAGGTGGGGGGTCGAGGCGTGGAGGCCCATCAGCTGGTCCCCCACGCCGGCGTGCCGGGCGTATAGGCAAGATCGCCGTCATAGCGACCCGGCACCGCAACGTACTTCAGCACTTCGGTCGCACCGACCTTCGAGGTGAAGAAGCCGAAGATGACCAGCTGCTTGATCATCGTGAAGTAGTGCGGCGCTGCCTCCCCCTCTTCCGCGGCACCGGTCTCGGTGACCTCGACGACGTGCGCCCGGGCTTCCGCATCCAGGGTGCGCAACAGTTCGCTGCGGGCCTGCGAGGGGAGCGACACGAAGCGGCCACCGGCACGCTTGTCGATATCGACCAGGCCGGCGCGGAATATCGCCTGCTGCCGGGGGGTGTAGCAATCGGTGACGAACAGCGCCATGAACGGGCCCGCGCCGGCATCCTTCGCGCCCGGCGTTGTGGTTCGCGGCAGGATGGTTTCAGCGATCTCGTCCAGCATGCTGATGTCAGCGGCAGAGAACGCGGCCTTCGATCCTGTCGTCGCGCTCTGCCCTGCGGCCAGTGCGGGCAGGCCCACCATGGCCGCGCCGGTGGCGGCGACGATCATCTTCAACAGTTCGCGACGGTCCATCACAGGTTCCCCGCTTTCAGTTCGCGTACGGCATGGTCGGCGGCCCGTGCCGTCAGCGCCATGTACGTCAGCGATGGATTCACGCACGCGCTGGAGGTCATGCAGGCGCCATCAGTCACATAGACATTCGGCGCATCCCAGACCTGATTGTGCTGGTTGAGCACGGAGCTTCTGCGATCGCGGCCCATGCGGGCCGTGCCCATTTCATGGATGCCCTTGCCCGGGGCGTAGTCGTTGTCGTGCATCTCCACGTCCTTGACGCCGGCTGCCTCCAGCATCTCGGCAGCATCGGCCGCCATGTCCTTGCGCATCGCCAGTTCGTTCGAGCGCATCGAAACGTCCATCGCCAGCACCGGCAGCCCCCACTTGTCCTTGCGCTGCGGATCCAGGCGGATCGTGTTGTCGTGGTGCGGCAGCATCTCGCCGAATCCGGTCATGCCGATGCGCCAGTCGCCCGGCAGCGTCAGCGCCTCCTTCAGGTCGGCACCGATGTTCAGCTCGGCGATCTCGCGCGACCACCCGGTGCGGCTGGCACCGCCCTGGTAGCCGAATCCGCGCAGGTAGCTGCGCTTGTCCGCAGCGACGTTGCGGAAGCGTGGAATGTAGAAGCCGCAGGGGCGGCGACCGAAGTAGTACTTGTCGTCGTAACCCTCGACCCGGCCGGAGGCACCGGCACCAAAATGATGGTCCATCACGTTGTGCCCCAGCTCGCCGGATGACGACCCCAGACCGCCCTCCCAGACATCGGTGGCCGAGTTCATCAGCATCCAGGTCGAGTTGAAGGAGGATGCGTTGAGGAAAATGACCTTGGCGGTGTACTGATAGGTCAACCCGGTCTCGGCATCGATGACCTCCACACCGCGCGCGCGCTTGCGGTCCTTGTCGTACAGCACTTCCTTGACGATCGAGAAGGGCCGCAATGTCAGATTGCCCGTTTTCATCGCCGCCGGCAGCGTCGCCGCCTGGGTCGAGAAGTAAGCACCGAAGGGACAGCCCAGGATGCACTTGTTGCGGTACTGGCAGTTGACGCGCCCCTGCTCGGGCATGGGCTGGGTGATGTTGGCGGTACGCGAGTGGATCATGTGCCGCGTTCCGCCAAACGCCTTCCTGATCCGCGCGGCCACATCCTTCTCGACGATGTTCAGCGGGATCGGCGGCAGAAATTCACCGTCCGGCAGCACGTCCAGTCCCTCGCGCGTACCGGCGATGCCGGCGAACTTCTCCACATGGTCGTACCAGGGTGCGATGTCGGCGTAGCGGATCGGCCAGTCAGTAGCGATGCCGTCCTTGAGGTTGGCTTCGAAATCCAGATCGGAGAAGCGGTAGCTCTGCCGCCCCCACATCAGCGAACGGCCGCCTACGTGGTAGCCACGGAACCAGTCGAAGCGCTTGGTCTCGGTGTACGGTGACTCCTGCTCATTGGCCCACATCCCTTCCAGGTTCTCGGCCAGGCCGTAGTCGCGCATCAATACGGGGAAGGCGGCCTTCATCGCCTGTGTCGGCCGGTTGCGGTGCGGGAAATCCCACGCCTCCTTCATCGCATTGACGTAGTCCTTGACGTGCTCGATGTTGCGCCCGCGTTCCAGCATCAGGACCTTCAGGCCCTTCTCGGTCAGTTCCTTCGCCGCCCAACCGCCACTGATTCCCGAGCCAACAACGATGGCGTCGTAATGATTGTCTGCCATGGGTCTACTTCACCTGGGTGGATATCGTTTCAGACGTCGCAGAGGCGGATCGCCTCGCGCAGCGAGCCGACGGGATCGGGTGCCGCAGGCATGAACTCCTGCGCCAGATACCCCTCGAAGCCGGTGTCGCGGATCGCGCGACAGATGGCCGGATAATGCAGTTCCTGCTGGTCACCGATCTCGTGCCGGCCTGGCACACCTGCGGTGTGGTAGTGCTTGAAGAAGCGGTGATGCCTGCCGATGGTGGCGATGATGTCGCCCTCCATGATCTGCATGTGATAGATGTCGTACAGCAGGCCGAAATTGTCCGATCCGAGCCGCTGGCACAGCTCGACGCCCCATGCGGAGTGATCGCACAGGTAATCGGGATGATCGACCCTGGAGTTCAGCAGCTCCATCACCAGCACGACACCACGCTTCTCGGCATGGCCGAGGATGCGCTTCAGCCCGGCTTCGGCATTCTCCAGGCCTTCCCGCGGATCCATGCCGTCACGATTGCCGGAGAAGCAGATGAGGTTGCGGTAGCCGGCATCGGCCACCAGATCGATGTGCCGCGCGTAGCGCTCCACCAGTGCATCGTGATACTGGCGGCCGGCAAAGCCTTTGGTCAGGCTGATCTCGGCGCCGTTGCACATGGAGCTGTAGACGCCATGCGCCTTCAGTGTGGGCCAGTCCGCCGGTCCCACCAGATCGATGGCGGCGCAGCCGATATCCTTCACCGTCTGGCAGAGCTGGGCGACCGACTGCTGCGGGAACGTCCAGCGGGCGACGGAATGCTTCAGGTTGCCCTTGAGTGGGGCCTGGGCGGCGAACGAGGGCAGCGCGGCTGCCGCAGCCAGGCCAAGGCCGCCAGCGAACGCCATGCGCAACGCATCGCGCCGCGTAAGCCCCGATGCCGGTCCGATCGAATGGATGGACATCCATCTGCCGGCCTCCCAACCGGTATCAAACGCAACGATTCACAGCAATGCAATCGATTGCACCATAAGGGAGGAATTCTTTTTTTTGCAAGACGCGGTGCACGAAAAATCCATGCTGCGCGGCACAACGCCGGCCTGCCGTGGAAAAAAGAAAAGCCCCGCATCGGCGGGGCTTTCTGTTTCCTGCGGACGCGCGTCCGATCAGAACGGAATGTCGTCGTCAGCAAAATCGTCCATCGGCGGCGCCGACTGCTGCGGCTGCGGGCGCTGGTTGCCGCCCTGGTTGCCATAGCCACCGCCCTGTCCACCACGCTGGCCACCACCACCGCCGTACTCCTGGCGCGGTGCCTGCTGGCGCTGCGGACGATCACCGCCGTAGTTGCCGCCACCACCGCCACCGCCTTCACCGCGGCCGCCCAGCATCTGCATCTCATCGGCGACGATATCGGTGGAGTACTTCTCCACGCCGTCCTGGCCGGTGTACTTGTCGTAACGCAGGCTGCCTTCGACGTAGACCGAGCTGCCCTTGCGCAGGTACTCGCCGGCGATCTCGCCGAGCTTGCCGAAGAACACCACGCGGTGCCATTCGGTGCGTTCCTGCTGGTTGCCATCCTTGTCCTTGCGGACGCTGGTGGTGGCCAGGCTGATGCGGGTGATCGCCATGCCGCTCTGGGTGTACTTCACGTCCGGGTCGTTGCCGAGATTGCCGACCAGGATGACTTTATTGATGCCGCGCGCCATAGGTACCTTCGTCCGTTGTCCAGGGGCAGTCGACCAGTGATAGCACAGCCCCGGCCGGGGGTGCAGGACACTGGGCCGCCCCCGATGAATTTGGGGGAATGCAAGAACACCGCATCTTAGCACTGCCGCCGCTCCGTGCCCGGCCAGAAGCGACGAAAGACACCGAAAGATCCTACTGAAATCCTTGTAAGGCAATGACTTAGCCGTCCGGGCCGGACACCCCGGCGCGGCTGGCCGCAGTGACGGCCGGCGCTGCGATGGCGCCCCCATGGCATCATGCCGGGGCATCTACTCATTCGTTCGCGCGCTTCCCCCATGACCATCAAAGGCAAAGCCACCTCCCTGGACATCGCCCATCTGGCCGGCGTCTCCCAGCCGACGGTGTCGCGGGCCCTGCGCGGCAGCCCGATGGTCAATGCGGAGACCCGAGAACGCATCCTGCGCATCGCCCGCGAGCTGAACTACAAGGTGGACAAGAACGCCTCCAGCCTGCGCCTGCGCAATGCCGGCACGCTGGCCCTGCTGTTCTTCGAGGACCCGACCAACGACGATTCGCTGATCAACCCGTTCTTCCACTCGATGCTGGGTTCGATCACCCGCGCCTGCGCGCTGCACGGGCAGGATCTGCTGGTGTCGTTCCAGCAGCTGTCGACCGACTGGCAGGCCGACTACGAGGACAGCAACAAGGCCGACGGCATCATCCTGCTGGGCTATGGCGACTACCACGAATCGCGCGACCGCCTGCAGCGGCTGGTCGAACAGGGCACCCACTTCGTGCGCTGGGGTGCGGCCCTGCCCGGCCAGCCCGGGGTATCGATCGGCAGCGACAACTTCCAGGGCGGGCACGACATCACCACCCATCTTCTGCAGCAGGGCTGTCGGCGCATTGCCTTCCTCGGCCACGCCTCCAGCCATTACCCGGAATTCGAGGAGCGCTATCGCGGTCACGTGGCAGCCCTGCGCGATCACGGGCTGCATGCCGAACCGGCCCTGCAGCACGATGCCATCACCACCGAAGCGTCCGGCCAGGAAGCCTGCCAGGCGCTGCTCGCGCGAGGCGAACACATCGATGCGATCTGCGCCGCCAGCGACCTGATCGCCATCGGTGCGATCCGTGCACTGCGCGAGGCCGGGCTGCGGGTGCCGCAGGACGTGGCGGTCACCGGGTTCGATGACATCCCGCTGGCCGCATCTGTATCGCCGGCATTGACCACCGTGCAGCAGGACACCAAGCAGGCCGGGCAGCTGCTGGTGGAACGGCTGCTGGCCTCGATCAGCCGGCAGCCGGTGGAGAGCCAGAGCATCCCGGTGAAGCTGGTGGTGCGGGAATCATCGCTGCGCGGCTGAAACAGCGGACGTGATCGGACGGGACTACGCAGTGAACCCGGCCTGCGGGCACCGGACCGGGTGCCGCAAGGCCCGCAGGTGGACGGCCCCGTCGGGTGGCCTCAGCCCTGGGCGAAGTCCTTCAGGATCTCGCCGACGCCACTGGGCGAAATCTCGAAGCCCAGCGAGGTACCCGGGTTGATCACCACGCCGTAGCCCCCCGGCACGCGGCGCAGCACGTCCAGCATCAGCCAGCGGATCTGGTGTTCGGCCTGCTGGCTGTAGATGCCCACCCGCGATGGATCGGTGAACACGGCCACGTGCAGCGTGCCCTGCTTGTCGAACAGCAGTGGGTCGAAGCCGCTGCCGTCGGGGGTGACCAGGCTGCCGGTCAGCAGCAGCACCTCGGAGGCGACGAAGGCCTCCATGAAGGCGCGGATCGGCACCGCCCCGTCCATGGCCGCCTTCAGCAGGGTTTCGATCGGGGTCTGCGGGGCGAGGTCGGACATGGCGGTACGGCGCGGCGTGAGGGGTGCCTATTGTAGGGTCGAGCCTGCTCGAAGAGCGTGCCAACCAAGGTTGGCACCTACCAGAGCGGGAGTGCCAACCGAGGTTGGCACCCACCAGAGCGGTAGCGCCGGGCCACGCCCGGCGGCGCCCTCACCGTCCCAGACGCTGGTCCCGAGCCTTCTGGTCGGCCATCGCCCTGTCCAGCTCTGCCTGCAGCGCTGGCTGCTGCACGGAGGCATCCAGCACGTACACCTTCACGCCATGCGCGGGCACTTCGGCCTTCAGGGAGGCATCCACCTGCAACAAACCGCCGTCCAGCGCGTCGCGCCAGCGGCCCGCCTGCAGGTAGCGCTCCACCTGGAAAACCGTCGCCTTGTCGCCCTTGTTCAACAGCACCAATGCGGTCTGTGCCACATCCCCCTGCTGCAGCACACGGAAGAACACCGCCTCATTGCCACGCAGGCGCTCGTTCACCTGCAGGCCGCGCTGCAGCGCCGGGGTGGCCTGGCGCAGCTGGGCGATGCGCCGCAGTGGCGCGAAGATCGGGCTCTGCGGTGCGGCATCCACCCGCGCCTGGCCGAAGTAGGCACGGTTGCCGGCATGCTCGGCACGGCCCCGCATGAAGCCGGTTTCCGAGCCGTAGTAGACCACCGGGATACCACGGGCGGTGAACAGCCAGTTGTGCGCGTCGATGAAACCGTTGTCGCTGGCCTGCAGGCGTGGCATGTCGTGGTTGTCGTAGAAGCTCATCAGCTCGTACGGATTGGCATAGGGGCCGCCGGTCAGGTGCAGCGGCTCGGCCAGCGTCTCGAAGCCCTTGCCGGCGGTACCGAAGGTCTGTTCCAGCGCGCCACGCAGCGGGAAGTCGAGCACGCTCACATTGGCGTTGCGCGGCCAGGTGTGCTCGGCAATCCTGCTGGCGTCGTAATCGAAGGCCTCGCCGAACATGAACATGTTCGGATGCTCGGCGCGGATGCGGTTCACGAACTCGTGCCACCACGGGTGCGGCAGCCAGCCGATGGTATCGATGCGCAGTGCGTCCACGCCCTGCGCGGTCCACTGCAGGTACGCGCCGACGAGGTAGTCCATCACCGCCGGGTTGTTCTGGTTGAAGTCGGACAGCTCGGCCAGGTTGCCATCGAAGATCGAGCCTTCCTTGCTGTCGACCGGGCCGATGGTGTTGTAGAACGCGTGCAGCGGGTTGTGCTTTGGATCCAGCTTCTGCGGGGGCAGGTTCTGGTGGTCGGCGATCAGCTTTCCATCCTTGTCGAAGATCTGGCCGAACTGCGGCTGCCGCGTCGGCATGGTCCAGGCCGGCGAACCGTGGTTGCCGACGATGTCCAGCACCACCTTCAGGCCGGCACCATGCAGGCCCTTGGTCAGGCCTGCAAAGTCCAGGTCCTTGCTGGGCAGGTGCTCGTCGAGTTTGTAGAAGTTGATGCCCCAGTAACCGTGGTAGCCGGTCTTGCCGCGGTCGGTCAGCGTGCTGGTGCAGCTGATCGGCTTGCTGCCGGTGAACGCCTCATCCGGATTGTCGACGATCGGCGTGATCCACACCGCACCGAAGCCGAGCTGACGGATGTAGTCGGCGTTGTCGAGCACGCCCCTGAAGTCGCCGCCGAGGTAGCCGATGTTGCCGTCCACCTTGTCCGGGCAGGGCACTGGAATGTCGAACGTGCGGTGGCTGCCCCCCTGATCGCGATGATCGTTGGACGGATCACCGTTGACGAAACGATCGGTCACCACGAAGTACACGGCATCGCTGGCGAACGGTTCGAGCGTGCCCACGTAGTCCGGGCGCGATGCGGCCTGTACCGCCGTGGCGAGCAGGGCCAGCGACAGCCCCAGCGACATTCTGGAATACACATGCATCACGCACTCTCCTGATGGGCCGGCACGCGAAGCACGCACAGCCCGGCAATGAACAGACTCACTCCACCCAGCACCAGCACGTGCAGGGGATTTCCGCCCAGCCACTCGCGCAGTGCGAAGCCCAGCGCGCTGGCCGCGACCAGCTGCGGAATGACGATGAAGAAATTGAACAGGCCCATGTAGATGCCCATCTTCGCCGCCGGCACGCTGTCGGACAGCAGGGCGTACGGCAGCGACAGGATCGAGGCCCAGGCGAAGCCAACGCCAGCCATGGACAGCAGCAGCCAGGTGGGATCCTTGATGAACATCAGCGAGATCAGACCCAGCCCGCCGAGCCAGAGGTTCACCAGGTGGCTCCAGCGCAAGCCGATGGCGCGCACCATCGGCGGGATCAGCAAGGCGGCCAGTGCGGCGAAGCCGTTATAGGCGCCGAACAGCACACCGACCCAGTTGGCACCCTCGTTGTACGCCGCCGACTGCGGGTCGGTGGAACCGAAATGCGTGCCGGCCACCGCTGCGGTGGTGTAGATCCACATCGCAAACAACGCAAACCACGAGAAGAACTGCACCCAGGCCAACCGGCGCATGGTCACCGGCATCGCCCGCAGATCACCCACGATCGCCGCCAGCATGTGCGCCCGCGGCAGCGTACGGGCCAGCGCAAGAAGCACACCATAGCCCGCGCAGAGACCCGCCAGCACGTAGAGCATCCTGTCGCCCTGGCGCGCGGCGATCACAGCGGCCAGCAGCACGCCCGCCCCCAGCCACAACGCCACCTGCGCCCACGGCGCGGGGCCACTCGCAGCGGCGGCGGCATGGTGCGCCGGCGGCTCGGCGTCTTCGAACCCGGCCAGTTCTGCCGGTGAATACTCGCGGGTACTGACCACGGTCCAGGTGATCGCCGCCAGCAGCACTGCCGCACCGAAATAGAACGCGTAGCGCACCGTATCCGGCACCTCGCCGGCAGCGGCTGTGTTGGCCACGCCGAAGTGGGCCAGGATGAATGGCAGGAAGCTGGCGACGATGGCACCGACACCGATGAAGAAGCTCTGCATCGCGTAACCGGCCGGTCGCTGGCGCGGTGCCAGCTGGTCGCCCACGAAGGCCCGGAACGGCTCCATTGATACGTTGATCGAAGCATCCAGCACCCACAGCGTGCCCGCCGCGATCCACAAGGCAGGTGAGTTGGGCATCACCAGCAGGGCCAGCGTGGTCAGCACCGCGCCGATCATGAAGAACGGGCGACGCCGGCCCCAGCGCGTCCACGTGCGGTCGGAGAGATAACCGATCACCGGTTGCACCAGCAGGCCGGTCAACGGTGCGGCGATCCACAGCCCGGGCACCGACTCCATGTCCGCGCCAAGCGTCTCGAAGATGCGGCTGGCGTTGGCGTTCTGCAGGGCAAAACCGAACTGGATGCCGAGGAAGCCGAAACACATGTTCCAGATCTGCCAGAACGACAGCTGCGGTTTGGCAGGGCGGTTCATCGTGCGTCCTCCGCCGTGGCGACCGGCGCCAGCGTCAGCGCCTTCACCTGCGCCTGGTTGAGCACGCCTTCGCGCCCACCCTTTCCGCCGGTGTAGTGCGCGAAATGCTGCAGCGCGCTCATGTTGAAGCCTTCTTCAAGCGCGACCGTGCACGGCCCCTTGGGCACAGCGAACGTTGCCGAGGTCGAGTCCTGCACGGCCACGCTGTGCGGCATCGCAACCGTATGCCGCTGCAATGGCTGGCCCGGGCACTGCAGCACCAGCTGCTTGACCGCAGCCGTGACACCGGTGTTGATCGGCCCGTTCGGGTTGCGGTACTGCAGGCGCAGGCGCACCTGCCCGGCCTTGGCCGAGGTGAACTGCCAGCGTTCCTCGCCCTTCAGCACCTGCTGCGGACCGACGCAGAGCATCGGGCTGTGCAGCGATTCCAACGTGCCTTCGCGCCGGGTCAGGCTGAGGCAATGCTGTAGGCCATCGTCGCTGATGCGCGCCACGCCGTTGCTGTCGGTGACCGCCTTGCCGTCCTTCCACAGCACCTGATCGGCTGCCACCGGAACGTTCCAGCCCGCGCCCCTGCGCAGGGCCTGCGGCGCAACCGGCGTGGCCGGTGCACGCATGTTGGCATCCGCAGTCGTGGCAGCGAAACCGGTTGCTGCCGGGGCGGCGACCAGCTGCACCGTCGTGGTGCTGCCACGCGTGGTGGTTCTGCCGGCCACCAGCAGGCCATCGCCCACGTTCTGCGGGCGCTCCAGCACATAGCGCTTGCCGTTGGCTTCCAACGTGATACGGGGATGTGTGCCGAACAGTTCCGGCACCAGCGCGGCCGGCAGCTTGGGCTGCACGCGGCCATCGTCCTGCACGCCGAACACGCCTTCGGTGACCATGGCCAGATAGCCGGCCACCGACCACAGCTGGCGCTCTGAATTGACCACCGGCCCGCTCAGCGCGCCTTCGTCCACATGCACGGCCTGGCTGACCAGCTCGTAGTTTTCCATGTTGGAACCAGCCAGTGCCGCCCCCTGCATCAGCGAGCGGATCTCGGCGGCGATGCGCGGCGCGTCGTCCAGCTGTCGCGCAGCACGCAGCGAATACGCACTGACGAACGGCCAGATCGCACGGTTGTGGTAGATCGGCTGCTGGGCTTCCTGTGGCCACACCACCGGGCTGCCGGCCGGCCCCATCGGGTAGTTCGCCAGCGCGCGGCGCGCCCGCGCCTCGGGCAGCACGTCGGCCAGGATGCCCAGCGACAGGCCCAGCAGGTCGACCTTGGCGTAGGGCACCGGATGCGCCGCCTCACCGATGTAGCTCATGTACTGGCCCATGTCGTCGCGCCAGAAGCGCGCATCGATCCGTACCGCCAGTTCATCGGCCCACGCCTTGTACTGCGCACGGCGATCATCGCCCCGCTGCGCGGCCATCTGCTCTGCCAGCCGCAGTGCCTGGTAGTGCAGGACGTTGGTGGACAGCGCGTAGGAATCACCGATGAAGCGTACGTTCTCCCGGGTCCAGTCCGGATACGTCTGTTCACGCCAGTCGAGGAACGAGGTTTCGCCGCGATAGAGGCCCATCTGTGGGTCGAACACCATCGCCCGGTCCTGCGCCAGCGTGCCCTGCAGCGCCTGCCAGACCTGTTCGGCAAAAGCAGGATCATCCAGCAGGTGGCGTGCGGCCAGGAACCACACCACACGGTCGCTGCTGATCGGCCAGCTGCCGCCGGAGCCGGTATCCTGCGCGACGAACAGGCCGGGCGTGCGCCCATCGCGGGCAGCCGACAACTTGAACTGCAACGACTGACGCGTGCGCTGCGGATCCAGCCGCGCCAACGCCAGGTCGGCGGCGAAGCTGACATCGCGGGTCCACACGTAGGGCCAGCGGGCGCCGGTCTGGAAGCAGTCGCATGGCACCGGCCGCCCTTCGTCAAAGGCGGGGTCGCGGATCGCATCGACCCGGTCCTGCGCCATCTCCTGCTGGGCCAGCGCGAACAGCGCGTCGAACATCACGCTTCCGGTCTGGCTGCGCATCGGCGCGGCGGCAATCGGCACAGCGCCGTTCGGCGTGTGCAGCACGAAGCTGCCCTTGGCAGCCGCTTCGGCACGCGCATGGCGGCCGTCGAATTCCAGGTCGGCCGCATGCGCGGTCGTCCCCAGCGCTGCCCCCAGGGCAGCGGTCAGGCAAATGATCTTCAGCATCGAAGCGGCAGACCGGCTTGCGCCCGTCGACCTCCCTCCCTCTCTGCACCGTTTATAGGTCCGCGCAGCCGTGACCGGCGCGCGGGCGCGGCGCCTCCCTCAAGGTGCCTTGGGCCCATGGTAGACGCGGGGCTGTCGCCTGCGTCCAGCTGCATACGTATTCATGCACCGACGCGGCAGTACGCCCGCCGGGCTGGCTTATGGTCCGGGTCTGCCAACGGCGCCTTGGGAGGGGAAATGCCGATGTCATCCAGTGTTGTACGTGCGGTGTTCGCGCGAATCATGGGCGTTGCGCTGCTGGGCCTGGCCACGCTGGCGCAGGCCGCCCCGCAGATCACCAGCGTCCAATCGCCCGGCGACGTGCTCAAGGTCAGCCTGGTGCTGGACGGCGGCACCGCCCGCTACCGTGTGGAGCGCTTCGGTGAAGCCGTGGTGGAGGATTCCAGGCTTGGCTTCGAACTGCGCGATGGCCGCCTGGACCGGGATTTCATCCTGCTCGGGCAGCAACGACGCAGCGTCGATGAGACGTGGGAACAGCCGTGGGGGGAACGCCGCCTCACCCGCAACCATTTCAACGAGCTGACCGTGCAGCTGGCCGAAACCACCGGCAGCAAGCGCCGGCTGGATGTGGTGTTCCGCGTCTACGACGACGGCCTGGGCTTCCGCTATGTGTTCCCTGAGCAACCGAACCTGCGCGAAGCGATCATCGACGACGAGCTGACCGAATTCGCCATCGCGGCAGACTCCACAGCGTGGTGGATCCCCGCCGGCGAACCGATCCACTACGAGTATCTCTACCAGCGCACGCCGCTGCGCGAGATCCCGCTGGTGCACACGCCGATGACGCTGCGCAGCCGCGATGGCCTGCACGTTGCGATCCATGAGGCTGCGCTGGTGGACTACGCCGGCATGTGGCTGCGCCGCACCGACGGCCAGCGCCTGCGCGCGCAGCTCTCGCCCTCGGCCGAAGGGTGGAAGGTGCGCCGTGCCCTGCCCTTCGTCACGCCCTGGCGCACGCTGCAGATCGCCGACAGCGCCGGCGGCCTGGTCGAGTCCGACCTGATCCTCAATCTCAACGAGCCCAATGCACTGGGCGATGTGAGCTGGGTGAAGCCGGCCAAGTACCTGGGCGTGTGGTGGTCGATGCACCTGGACAACGAAAGCTGGGCGACCGGACCGAAGCATGCGGCGACCACCGCCAAGACCAGGAGGGTGATCGATTTCGCCGCCGCGCACGGCTTCCGTGGCGTCCTGGTGGAGGGCTGGAATCCCGGCTGGGACGGCATGTGGGTGGGCAATGGCTACGACTTCGACTTCACTCGCGCCACGCCCGATTTCGACATTGAAGCGCTTTCGGCATATGGACTGAAGAAGGGCGTGCACCTGATCGGCCACCATGAAACGGGCTGTGCCATCGAACACTATGAGGCGCAGCTCGACGCCGCGCTGGACCTGTATGCGCGGCTGGGCGTGGACCAGTTCAAGACCGGCTACGTCTGCGACGACGGCCAGGTCGACCGCCGCAACCCGTCGGGTGGCCCGCTGTGGCGGGAGTGGCACGACGGCCAGTTCATGGCGCGCCACCACCTGCATGTCGTGCAGGAAGCCGCGCGCCGGCACCTGTCGGTGAATCCGCACGAGCCGATCAAGGACACCGGCCTGCGCCGCACCTATCCCAACTGGATCTCCCGCGAAGGCGCGCGCGGCATGGAGTACAACGCCTGGGGCCAGCCGCCGAACCCGCCCGAACACGAAGTCAATCTGGTGTTCACCCGGATGCTGGCCGGACCGATGGATTACACCCCCGGCATCCTCAGCCTGAAGGGCCGCCACGGCCAGGCCATCCCCAGTACCCTGGCCCGTCAGCTGGCGCTGTACGTGGTGCTGTACAGCCCGATCCAGATGGCCGCCGATCTGCCCGAACACTACCTGCAGCATCGGGAGGCGTTCCGCTTCATCGAAGACGTGGCGGTGGACTGGGAGCAGAGCCGCGTGCTCGACGGTGAAGTGGGCGACTACGTGACGATCGTGCGCCGCGACCGCAACAGCCGTGACTGGTTCCTGGGCAGCATCACCGACGAGCATGGCCGCGTGCTGCCGGTGTCGCTGGGCTTCCTGGAGCCGGGCGTGCGCTACCGCGCGGAAATCTATCGCGATGGCGACGGTGCGGACTACCGCAGCAATCCGTTCGCGTTCACGCGGCAGACGCGTGAAGTGACCAGCGCCGATGCACTGACCCTGATGCTGGCGCCGGGCGGCGGGCAGGCCATTCGGTTCACGCCATTGGAGTGATGAATGCCCCCGCGTGACGTTCGCCGGGCATGGCCCGGCGCTACCGTGGCGGGGATCTGAAAGCGATTACAACCCTGCAAACGTCATTGAATACGTATGCAGGGTGATTCCCGCGGAGAACCCGCTGCCTACCATAGCGGCGACGACAGCGGCCACCGCGTCGCACGTTCACGGCGTTGCCGGAACGACCTCGAAATGAACAACAACATTGCCTGGGAGGGGAAAATGTTGAACCACAAGCGCAGCGCGCTGAGCATCGCGCTGGCCGTTGTCCTGGCGCCGTCACTGGCGGCGGCACAGACCACGCAGAGCACCACCACGCCGGCCGGCACCGCCGCCACCAACCTGGATACGGTGCAGGTCACCGGTATCCGCCGCGGCATCGAGAACGCTATCGCGATCAAGCAGGACGCCACCTCGGTGGTGGAAGCGATCTCCGCCGAGGACATCGGCAAGCTGCCCGACGTCAGCATTGCCGAATCCATCTCGCGCCTGCCCGGCCTGGCCGCGCAGCGCGTCGCCGGGCGTGCACAGGTGATCAGCGTGCGCGGCCTGTCACCGGACTTCGCCACCACCCTGCTCAACGGCCGTGAGGTCGTCAGCACCGGCGACAACCGTGGCGTCGAGTTCGACCAGTATCCATCCGAGCTGGTCAACGGCGTGACGGTGTACAAGACGCCCGATGCGGCACTGGTCGGCCAGGGCCTGTCGGGCACCATCGACATGCAGACCGCCCGTCCGCTCAGCTTCCCCGACCGGGTGATCGCCGTCAGCGGGCGCCTGCAGAAGAGCTCGCTCGGCGATGCGGCCAACGTCGATGAGTTCGGCAACCGCTTCAGCGCCAGCTACATCGACCAGTTCTTCGACAAGACCCTGGGCATCGCCATCGGTTACGCGCACAGCGACAACCCGATCCAGGAAAACCAGGTCGGCCTGTACGAGCCGTGGACCACCCAGTACACCACGGACGGAAAACGTCCCGGCGTTGCTGCAGGCACCTATTTCTCCGACGGCATCAAGGCGCTGCGCCGTACCGGCAACAACAAGCGCGATGGCGTGATGGCCACGATCCAGTTCCGGCCCAACAACAGCTGGAGCAGCACCTTCGATGCGTTCCACACCGAAGCCGAGCAGATCGACACCGCCAACCAGTTCGAACTGAACCTCAGCAACTACAACGGCAATTACCTGCCGGGCCTGCTGATCAGCAATCCGCAGATCAACGCCGACGGCACCTTCACCGGCGGTACCGCCAGCGGCGTGTACCCGCTGGTGCGCGGCATGTACAACAAGCGCAAGGACAAGATCGACGCGTTCGGCTGGAACAACGAATTCAACTTCGGCAGCGTCAAGCTGGTCGCCGACCTGAACTACTCCAAGGCCACGCGTGACGAGCTGAACCTGGAGAACAATCTGCAGCTCACGCCCATGCCGCAGCTGGATACGGTCGGCGTGCAGATCCGCCAGAACGGCTTCTCGCAGATCAGCCCGGGGCTGAACTACTCCAATCCCGATGCCCTGTTCCTGACCAACACCATCTATGGGTCCGGCTACGGCAAGGTGCCGAAGGTGGAAGATCGCCTGAAGGGCGGCAAGCTGGCGGCGACCATCGCCCTGCCCGAAGCGATGGCGTCGTGGGCACCGGACCTGGACATCGGCGTGAACTATGCCGATCGCCGCAAGGTCAAGACCCAGTCCGAGGGCAACATCCTGCTCGGTGCCCAGGGCGATGCCAACATCGCGGCGGACCTGCAGTACGACCCGGTGAACCTGGGCTTTGCCGGCCTCGGTACCATCCCGGCCTGGAACGTGCCGGCGGCGGTCGCCCGCTACATGACCTTCGATCCGGTCGACAACCTGGACTACCTGATTCCCAAGTCGTGGACGGTGCAGGAGAAGATCACCACCGCCTGGGCGCGCCTGAACATCAACACCGACATCGGCGTGGTCGGCGTGCGCGGCAACATCGGCGTGCAGATGCAGCGCACCGATCAGAGTTCGGACTCCCGCTACTGGGACGCGTCGCAGCCCGCCGGCAGCAACGTGCAGCCCTACTCCGACGGCCGCAAGTACAACGACTGGCTGCCGAGCCTGAATCTGGCCTTCATGTTCCCGCACGAACAGACCCTGCGCTTCGCGGCAGCCAAGCAGGTCGCGCGCCCACGCGTGGACCAGATGCGCGCCGGCCTGGAGTTCGGCGTGGATACCTCCACCGGCCGCCCCGGCGGCAGCGGCGGCAATCCGCGGCTGGACCCGTGGCGCGCCACCGCGCTGGATCTGTCCTATGAGAAGTACTTCGGCGAGAAGGCCTACGTCGCTGCGGCGATCTTCTACAAGGACCTGAAGAGCTACGTCTACACGCAGTCGGTGGACAACTACGACTTCAGCGGGCTGCTCGGCAACTACGTGCCGCCGCCGGGCATGGTGGTGCCCGTGCTGCCGACCGGCACCTTCTCCACGCCGGTGAACGGTGAGGGCGGTACCCTGCGCGGCCTCGAGCTGACCGGTTCGTTCCCGCTGGAGATGCTCACCGACAGCCTGCGCGGCTTCGGCGTGCAGGCCAGTGCCACGTTCAACGACAGCGACATCAAGATCCTCGACCCGGAAAGCGCCTCCAGCGTGGGTACCGATCCAATCAGCCTCCCGGGCCTGTCCAAGCGTGTGTACAACTTCACCGCGTACTTCGAGCGCAATGGTTTCGAGGCCCGCGTGAGCCAGCGCCGTCGTTCGGACTTCATCGGTGAGATCGGCAACTTCAACGGCAACCGCACCCTGCGTTATGTGGTGGGCGAGAACGTGACCGATGCGCAGATCAGCTACACCTTCAGCGACAGCAGCGCCCTGCGCGGGCTGACCCTGCTGCTGCAGGGAAGCAACCTGACCAACGAGCCGTACCGCACCTACGCCGGCACCAAGGATCGCCCGCTGGAATACATCGAGTGGGGCCGCACCTACGTGCTGGGTGTGAACTACAAGTTCTGACCCTCACCGGGCAATGCCGGCCCCAGGCCGGCAACCACCCCATCGGTAACGCCGGGCCATGCCCGGCCCCGCCATCGGTAGCGCCGGGCCATGCCCGGCGGCGAGGACCGCAGGCATGACCGGAAACCCGCTGCGCCTAAGCAGCGGGTTTTCTTTTGGGCGGGGTCCGCCAGCCACGGCACGGCCCATAAAAAAGGGACGGGGCGCTTCGGCCCCGTCCCCGCAAGTACCGCCACCGGAGAAATCGATCAGCTGCGTCGTGCGCAGAACACCGCACGCGGCGGCAGCTGGAGTTCGCCACCCTGCACCGTACCCGCATCCGGGCCCGGCACATCCATCTGCTGCCAACGGCCGGCCGGCAGCGGATGGGTCACCGCCTCGCCCGACAGGTTGAAGGCCAGCAGGAGGGTTTCATCTGCAAGCATACGCTCGAACAGCAGCACTGGCTCACTGCTGTCAAGGAACCGGATGCTGCCATGCTGCAGGACGGGCTGATGGCGACGCCAGCCCAGGAATGCCCGGAAGGCCGCCAGCACCGACTGCGGGTCAGCGTCCTGCACCGCGACGGCCGCTGCCCGGTGCCCGGCCGGAATCGGCAACCACGGCTGACCGGTAGTGAAACCGGCCAGTGGCGCATCCGTCCACGGCATCGGAGTGCGGCAGCCATCGCGGCCCTTGAAGTTCGGCCAGAAGGTGATGCCGTAGGGATCCTGCAGCGCCTCGAACGGCACCTCGGCCTCGGCCAGGCCCAGTTCCTCGCCCTGGTACAGGCAGACCGAGCCGCGCAGGCAACTCAGCAGCGCCACCAGCATGCGCGCCAGGCGCGGATCGGCCGGATGGCCGCCCCAGCGGGTGACCGCGCGCTCCACATCGTGATTGGACACCGCCCAGCACGGCCAGCCTTCACTCATCGCGGTTTCCAGGCGCGAGACAGTCTCGCGGATGTAGGCCGCGCTGTAGTCGTCCACCAGCAGTTCAAAGCTGTAACCCATGTGCAGGCGGCCATCGCGGGTGTACTCGGCGGTGGTGGCCAGCGAATCCTCCGAGGAGATCTCGCCCAGGCTGACCGCACCGGGGTACTGGTCGAGCAGCGCGCGCAGCCGCTCCAGGAACGGCAGGTTCTCCGGCTGCGTGTTGTTGAAGTAGTGGTACTGGTATGCGTACGGGTTGTCCGGGCTGAAGCCTCGGCCAACGCGCTTGTCAGCGGGCTTGGCCGGGTTGTCGCGCAGCTGCGCGTCATGGAAGCAGAAGTTGATCGCATCCAGGCGGAAGCCATCCACGCCACGGTCCAGCCAGAATCGCACGTTGTCCAGCGTGGCCTGCTGCACCTGCGGGTTGTGGAAGTTCAGGTCCGGCTGGTCGACCAGGAAATTGTGCAGATAGTACTGTTCGCGGCGCGGTTCCCACTGCCAGGCGCAGCCGCCGAACAGCGACAGCCAGTTGTTGGGCGGCGTGCCGTCCTCGCGCGGGTCGGCCCAGACGTACCAGTCGGCCTTCGGATTGCTGCGATCCTGGCGGCTCTCGCGGAACCACGCGTGCTCGATCGAGGTATGGCTGAGGACCTGGTCGATCATCACCTTCAGTCCCAGGCCGTGGGCCTTGGCCAGCAGGCGGTCGAAGTCCTCCAGGCTGCCGAACAGCGGGTCGACGTCGCGGTAATCGGCGATGTCATAGCCGAAGTCGGCCATCGGCGACTTGAAGAACGGCGAGATCCAGATGGCATCCACACCCAGCGTGGCGATGTGGTCTAGGCGCTGGATGATCCCTGGCAGGTCACCGACCCCGTCGCCGTTGGCGTCAAGGAAACTGCGCGGATAGATCTGGTAGATGACGGCTCCGCGCCACCATGGATAGTGCGACATCGACAGCCCCCCTCCGGGCATGCGGGACCCGCCGGAAGCGGGCCGAAAACCAAGTCCCGCAAGCTTAGCGGTGCCTCCCCGGGGATGGCGCCACCTGCATACGTATTCACGCCAGGCAGTCACGGACGGCCGGGGCGATCAGGCCGGCAGGCCGGTTTGCGCCCGAATTCACGGGCAGCGCCTATAATCATCGACGAGCCTGAAAGCCTGATCGCATGACCATCACCGAAGACACCCGCCCCGCCCTGGGCCTGCCCCAGATCCAGTCGCTTGCTGCGGCCGACATGGCCGCCGTCGACGCCCTGATCCGGCGCCGGCTGTCCTCGGACGTCGTGCTGATCAACCAGATCGCGGACCACATCATTTCCGCCGGCGGCAAGCGCCTGCGGCCGATGCTGGTGATGCTGGCCGGTCATGCGGTCGGCCATGCCGGCCCCGAGCACCACCAGCTGGCGGCGATCATCGAGTTCATCCACACCTCCACCCTGCTGCACGATGACGTAGTGGACGAATCCAGCCTGCGGCGCGGCCGCAGCACCGCCAATGCCCTGTGGGGCAACGCACCGAGCGTGCTGGTTGGCGACTTCCTGTACTCGCGCAGTTTCCAGCTGATGGTCGAGCTGGACCGCATGCCGGTGATGCGGATCCTGGCCGACACCACCAATCGCATCGCCGAAGGCGAAGTGCTGCAGCTGCTGCACGTGCATAACCCGGATACCGACGAAGCGGCGTACCTGCGCGTGATCGAGCGCAAGACCGCCGTGCTGTTCGCTGCCGGCACCCGCCTGGGCGCGCTGGCCAGCGGCGTGGACGAAGCCACCCAGCAGGCGCTGTACGACTACGGCATGCATCTGGGCTACGCCTTCCAGATCGCCGATGACGTGCTGGATTACTCGGCCAACGCCGAGGAGCTGGGCAAGAATCTGGGCGACGACCTCGCCGAAGGCAAGGCAACGCTGCCGCTGATCCATGCCATGGCCCACTCCGACGACGCCACCCGCGAGCGCCTGCGCACCATCGTGCAGGAAGGCGATGCGTCGGCAATGCCGGAAGTGCTGACCGCGATCCACGCCACCGGCGGCCTGGACTACAGTCGTCGCCGGGCCGAGGAATACGCAGAGCGCGCCGAGCGTGCGCTCGACGGGCTGGGCGACAATGATGCCGTCGCCGCTCTGCGTGGACTGGCCCGCTACGCGGTGCAGCGCACGCATTGACCGCGCTCGCCGGGCATGGCCCGGCGAACCCGGTGCCTCAGCGCTTCTCGAAGCGCTCCTCGAAGAACTCGTCCAGTGCCTTCCACGCGCGCTTCGCCGCCCGCTCGTTGTACTGGCATCCCGGCGGATTGTTGGCATCACGCTCGGCAAAGCAATGCACGGCGCCGCTGTAGTTGGTGAATTCCCAGTCGACCTTGGCGGCATTCATCTCGTTCTGGAAGCTGGCGATGTCGGCCGCGGTCACGCTCCTGTCATCGGCACCATTGAGTACCAGCACCGAGGGATGCGCTCCACCGGCCTGCGCCGGCAGCGGCGAGCCCAGCCCACCATGCAGGCTGACCACGCCGGCCAGCGGCGCGCCCGCGCGGGCCAGCTCCAGAACGGTGGTACCGCCGAAGCAGAAGCCGACCGCACCGATGCGGCTGGCATCCAGCGGCACCTTGCCGGCCTGTGCCTTGAGCACATTCACCGCCTCCAGCGCACGCGCCCGCAGCAGCGGCCGGTCGTTGCGCAACGCGGTGGCGACCGGCCCTGCCTCGGCATCGGTCTTCGGCCGCACGCCCTTGCCATAGACATCGGCCACCAGCACCACGTAATCATCGCCAGCCAGCTGCTTGGCCTTCTCGACCGCCGATTCGTTCACACCCTTCCAGTTCGGCACCATCACCAGTCCGGGGCGCCTGTCACTGTCCCCGTCGTCATAGACCAGCACCCCGCTGAAGGTCGTGCCCTGGTGCGTCCACTCCACCGGCTGGGTCTTCATCGCCGCCCACGCCGGCAGCGCCGCCAGACCCAGGACCATCGCCACACCCCAACGCCATGCATTCATGCGCCTGCTCCAGAGAAAAGGAAACAGAGGGGTCGCCTGATGTCCCCCTCCCGTCCGCATTCTGCATTGGCGGCGTGACGCAGGTGTGGTTGGATACGCCCTGATTCCGCCCAGCCCCTGTTTGCGAATGAACCTTGTCGATCAATTCCTGTCCGGCCTGATGCCGCGCCTGCCCGCCGACGATGCTGCGCAATGGGCGCATGTCCAGGGCGCCAGCGCCGGAGACCTGCAACGCCTGCGTGCGCAGTGGCCGCAGGTACCTGACAGTCTGGTTGCGCTGCTGTCGCGCGTGGATGGCACGCATTTCCGCCGGTATCCCGAGGGCGAGGTCTGCGTGCTGATGCTCGGCTCGGACGTGGAAGGCGGCGGATACCCCTACTACCTGCGCTCGGTCGCACAGATCTTCGAGGATCAGCGGCACTGGGACGACAGCATCCGCTCGATCTACGAAGAATGGCTGGACGACGAACCGGAGATTCTCGGCGACGGCATCGATGCCGACGTACCGATGAGCCGCCGCCTGTGCTTCTCGCACTGCATGAACAACGGCGGCACCTCGATGCTGTACCTGGATTTCGACCCGGCCCCGGGCGGCACGATCGGCCAGGTGGTGCGCTACCTGCACGACCCGGACAGCTATGCGGTCATCGCGCCCGGCTTCGATGCGTATCTGCAGCAGTTGATTGACGGCGACTACGCGTTCATCGAGGAAGCGTAGATCCACGCCTGCGTGGATGAATTTGCCGGTGGGTTGCCGGCCGGGATCCCGCCGGGGTCAGAACCCTTTCCTGCGGAAAGGGATCCGCCCCCCTCAGGCGATGCCCAGGCCCGGAATCGCGCTGATGCTGTCCGGATCGAATCCGGCCAGCTCGGCGAAGTGACGTCCGCGCGCAACGTAATCGCGGTAGGCACCAAAACTTGGTGCGCCCGGCGACAACAGCACCACCCCGCCCTGCTCGCCCAGCGCAGCGCGTGCCAGCGCCATGGCGTCCGGCAGGTCGACGGCCGCATGCAGCCCGAATCGACCTGCATCGGCCAGCGGCTGCAGCATCGCGTGGATGCGCGGGCCGTTGCTGCCCATGGTCACGATCTCCACCGGCGGCACATCGTGCGCCATGTGCTGCATGAAATCGGTCCAGTCCAGGCCGCGGTCATGCCCGCCCACCAGCAGCGCGATGCGCTGGCCGCTGAAGCACTCCAGCGCCGCCAGACTGGCGTGCGGCGTGGTGCTGATCGAATCGTTGATGTAGGTCAGCCCATCGGCCACGCCGATGCGCTGCAGCCGGTTGGGCAGCGGACGGAAATCCTGCACGGCCGGCGCCAGCGCCGCCGCGTCCAGGCCCAGCGCTTCCAGCGCGGCCAGCACCGCACACAGGTTGCCGCGGTTGTGGCGGCCCGGCAGCGGCGTATTGCGTGTATCGAACACCGCCTGTTCGCCACGATGCACGATGTCGCCACGCATGTGCCAACCCTGCGGCTGGTTGAACCAGACCACCTGGCTGTGCGGCAGCGTCAGTTCCGCCAGATGCGGATCGGCGGCATTGAGCACGGCGATGCACGGAGCGGCATCGGTGACCAGCTGCAGCTTGTCCTCGATATAGCGCTGTTCGCTGCCATGCCAGTCCAGATGTTCGGGGAACAGGTTCAGCACCACCGCCACCTGCGGTCGCGCGCCACTGCGCGCCACTTCGCCGGTCTGGTAGCTGGACAGTTCCACCGCCCAATACTCAGGCGCCGGCTGCGGGTCCAGCACTTCCAGCAGCGGCAGGCCGATGTTGCCGACCAGGCCGGTGCGATGACCGGCCGCACGCAGCAGGTGCGCGACCAGCGCGCTGGTGGTGCTTTTGCCCTTGGTACCGGTCACGCACACGGTGTCATGGACGATGCCGTCGTCAGCGGCATGCTCGGCGAACCAGAGCGCGGTGCCCCCGATGAAACGCGTGCCCCGTGCCGCCGCGGCCACCGCGATCGGCTGGTAGGGACTGATGCCGGGTGACTTGATCACCACGTCGAAGGCGGCCAGCGCCTCGGCCGAAGGCTCGCCACGCACCTCCAGTGCCCCCTGCGTTTCCGCGCGCGACGCATCGGCTTCAGCGGCAGGACAGAACAGGCTCAGCGGCAACGTCGGCAGGCGTGCACGCAGCACCGCGAATGCGGCACGGCCCTCACGCCCCCAGCCCCACAGCGCGACGCGCTTTCCCTCAAGCTGAGAAATCTTCACGCACCCGTTCCCACAGCGCAGCCGGAATGCGGTGCTCGCCCTGCAGCTGCAGCATCGGCGCCAGCTCCAGTTCGGCCGCGTCGAGCTGCGGCTGGATCTCGATGCAGAAGCGCTTCACCAGCGCATCTTCCTTCCACTCCGGTCGCTGCGCCAGGGTCGCCATTGCTGCACGCGATTCACGACCTTCGCCCACGCACTCGAACGGCTTGTGATCCTGGAACTCCAGCAGCGCGTCGAAGCCACCGGCCTGCTCGACATCGTCCAGCAGATTGCGACCGAAGATGCGCACGAGGCGGGTCTTGGGCATGAACGGCGCCAGCGCCAGAAACACGAAATGGCACTTCGGGCAGACGCCGCACCAGCGGTTCACGGGGCGCTCGCCGAGGATATGGAAGTTGCGGTTGCAGCTGGAGAAATGCGCGTCGTAGAAGTCGCTCTTGGCAAACTGGCGGGCCACCGCCAGTTCCGACATCGGTCGCAGCAGCGAGTAGTACTGCAGGTCTGCGGCCACGTGCGCCTGCACATGGCTGCCGAAGGCCTGCTCGAACGCCCAGCCCTTGGACCACTGGTGGTTCACCTCGCCGGTGCCCGGAATCTGGCTGCCGTAGCTGGCCGAGCGTTCGTTGGAGAACACCACCTGGTCCACGCCCTGCAGCAGGGCTGCCAGCACCATGATCGCCGAGTTCACCGCGGTCACCGGGATATGGCCGTTCCACGCCCCTTGGCGGTTGAGCTCGAACAGCTCCGGCGCCAGCGCGCGGCCCAGGTTCAGCGTCGGCAGGCCGGTGCGTTCGGCGCAGGCACGGATCAGCTGCGAACCGCCGATCCAGGTGACCGTCTCGTCCACACCCGCCCGTCGCAGCGCTTCGATGCTGACCAGCGAATCCTTGCCGCCACCGATGGCGACCAGCGCATGCGGCTGCAGGCCCACCTCCGGTGCCTGCACCGGCTCGCCCTGCACCGGCAGGCGGAAGCGGCCACGCAGGTTGAGGCCGTTGCGGTAGGCGAACTCGCCCAGGCCGTTGAGGTAGATCGCTTCCACCAGCGCCGCGGTATCGGCATCGATGGCGTAGCTGTCGATGCTGACGATCTCCGGCACGCCGGCCTTGTAGTAGCTGACGCCGGCGATCAGGTGCAGCAGCTGCAGCGCTCGCTGCACGGCAGCGGCGCGCGCCGGGTCGAGGACGAACGGGGCGCCGGGAACGGTGATGGTTTCCACCATCTCGGGGCCATCATCGAAGGCATAGACCAGCCGTGCCACGCCGCTGTCCGCGGCAAATTCGCAGCGGACGAAGCGGAAACGGGAGACCTGGTGTTTGTCGAAAGCAGTCATGGTGTATCCGGTCAGGCACGGACCCGCGCGGTGGCGCGGGGCGTGTCGGTGGGCGGGTGCAGCGCGCGCAGGGCGATCACTCGATCACATCCTCGCGCGGCAGCGCCCGCTGGTTGTAGGTGTTGGACATCACGTAGCCATAGGCGCCGGCGTCAGCGATCAGCATCACGTCGTCCGGCGCGGTGGACACCGGCAGCTTGCGCCGCTTGCCGAACACATCGCTGGACTCGCAGATCGGGCCGACGACATCGAATGCCGCCTCGGCGTACCCCCCCTGGCGGCTGAGGTTCTCGATGTCGTGCCAGGCGTCGTACAGGGCCGGACGCATCAGCGTGTTCATGCCGGCGTCCAGGCCGACGCGACGCACGCCGTCCTTCTCCACCACCTGGGTGGCATGGGTCAGCAGCACGCCGGACTCGGCCACCAGGTAGCGCCCTGGCTCGATGGCCAGGCGGAATGCGGGGTGCAGCGCCTTGACCTCGGCCAGGCCGGCAGCCCACGCGTCCAGATCGAAGGGCTCGTCCTCGTCGCTGTACGGAATCGGCAGGCCACCGCCGATGTCGATCGTCTGCACGCTGCCGATGCGGCGGGCGAAGCCTGCCAGCTCATCGCACATCAGGCGCCAATGCTGCGGGGTTTCCACGCCGCTGCCCAGGTGGGCGTGCAGGCCGACCACCCGGCTGCCCAGTTCGGTGGCGGCACGGACGAACTCATCGACGCGGGCGATCGGCAGGCCGAACTTGGACTCCTTGCCGCCGGTGCGGACCTTGGCGTGGTGACCTTCGCCGCGCCCCAGGTCCACGCGCAACCACAGCTCGCGGTTGCGGAACAGGTCCGGCCAGCGCAGCAGGGCTTCGACGTTGTCGACGGTGACGGTCACGCCCAGTGCGAACGCGGCCTCGTACTCACTGCGCGGGCAGAAGCTGGGGGTGAACAGCACACGCCTGGGCGAAAGTTCCGGCAGGTGCTGGAACACATGCTTCAGCTCGCCATGCGAAACGCACTCCAGGCCGAAACCCTCCGACTCCAGCAACTGCAGGATGGCCGGGTGGCTGTTGGCCTTGATCGCGTAGTAACGCTGGTCGATCGGCTTGATCGCAGCCAGCGCGCGGGCACGCGCCCGCACGGTCGGCAGGTGATAGACGTAGCGCGGGGTGCCCGCGTCGGCGAGCTGCAGCAGGTGTGCCCGCTGGCCGCGCCACCAGGGCGTGCCGCGCGGGCGAACCGTGCCGGCGATCTCGCGCCAGCGCGGGCCGAACACCTCGGTTTCCTCCACCGGCATGGCGCCGCTGTCGATCAGTTCCGCATGCAGGATCGGCAGCAGGCCATCGGCATCGGCCTCATCGATGACGAAGGTCAGGTTCAGGTCGTTGGACGACTGCGAGATCATGTGCACGCGCTCACGGCCGAACGTGGCCCACACATCCGACAGCTTGTGCAGCAGCGAGCGCATGCCCAGCCCGACCAGGGTGATCGCCGCACAGGGCACGATCACCTTGACCTTGCACACCTGCGACAGGTCGGCCGACAGCGCGGCCAGCACATCGGTGTTGACCAGGTTCTCCGACGGATCCAGAGACACGGTGACATTGGTTTCGGCCGAACCGATCAGGTCCACCGACAGGCCGTGCTTCTTGAACAGGGCGAACACATCGGCCAGGAAGCCGACCTGTTGCCACATGCCGATGCCTTCCATCGACACCAGCACGATGCCGTTGCGACGACTGATTGCCTTCACGCCCGGTACCGGCGCGGCATTGCCGTCGATGCTGGTACCTGGAAGCTCGGGGCGCTCGGTGTCGAGGATCGCCATCGGTACACCGGCATCGCGGCACGGCTTGATCGAGCGCGGATGCAGCACCTTGGCACCCGTGGTGGCGATTTCCTGCGCCTCGTAGTAATCCAGACGGGTCAGCAGGCGCGCGTCCGGCACATCCTTGGGATTGGCGCTGAACATGCCCGGCACGTCGGTCCAGATTTCCACCCGGCTGGCGCCGAGCAGCGCACCGAAGTACGCCGCCGAGGTGTCCGAACCGCCACGGCCGAGGATGGCAGTGCCACCGTCCGCGTGCCGCGAGATGAAGCCCTGGGTGATCAGCAGGCGGGTCGGCTGCGCACGGAAGCGCTGCGCCCAGTCCGCATCCGAGCGCCACTGGCAGTTCACCGACAGGCGTTGCGACCAGTCGCTCTGGTTCGGCTGCGGCGGCAGTGCATCCAGCCAGTGCCGGGCATCCATCCAGCCCATGTCCAGCCCGGACGCGCGTAGGTATGCCGCGCCCACGGTCGAGGACAGCAGTTCACCCTGGCCCAGCACGTCGGCCTGCCAGTCCAGCGGCCGGGTGGCCGCGCGCGGATCGTCCAGCAGGCCCTGCAGGGCGGCCAGACGCTCGGCCAGCACTTCGCGGCCCAGGCCCAGCTCGACCAGGAATGCCTCGTGGCGTTCGACCAGCGCGGCGACGCGATCACGGCTGTCCGCCGCGCCGTCGGCGATCGCGGTCAGCTCGTTGGTCACCCCGGACAGTGCCGAAACCACCACCAGCACGCGCGAGCCGGTCTCTTCCGCGCGTTTTTTCGCCAGCTTCCCGATCGTGTCCCAGCGATGGCGACGCGACACCGAGGTGCCGCCGAACTTCAGTACGATCCAACGATCGACAAGGGGGGAAGCTGACATGGATTGGCTATGTGTATTGTGGGGAAGCCGCCCCCGGGGGGCGGAACCTTCGATTCTAAGCCCAATATCCCCGCCATGACCGCCTATCGTTACCTGCAGCTCGATGTCTTTGCTCCCCGTCCCGGCACGGGCAACCCACTGGGTGTCGTATTTGACGCGGACGGGCTTTCCAGCGACCGCATGCAGGCGCTGGCCGCCTGGCTGAACCTGTCCGAGACAGTGTTCTTCATCCGCCCCACCGCGGCCGGTGCCGACTACCACGTACGCATTTTCACCCCGGCCAGCGAGCTGCCGTTCGCCGGCCACCCCAGTGTCGGTGCCGCCTGGGCAGCGGTGACCAGCGGCTTGGCCGTGCCGCGCGACGGTGCCCTGGTGCAGCAGTGCGCCGCCGGGCTGTTGCCGGTGCGCGTGTCCGGCCCGGCTGCCGCACCGACGATCCAGCTCGCCAGCCCCGCAGCACGGCACCTGGATGCCGCTCCCGGGGCGGTGCCGGAAGCGCTGCTGGCCCAGGCCGCCGAGGGCCAGGTGGCCGAGTTGTGGGACAACGGTCCACGATGGTGGCTGCTGCCCCTGCGTGATGCCGCCAGCGTGCGCTCCTTGGCGCCGGACATGGCCGCCGTGCGCGACTGGACCAATGCCACCGGCGCCACCGGCGTGGCCGTGTTCGCACCGGAACAGGCGGCCGCGCACGCGCTCGTGGTGCGCGCTTTCTGCCCCGGCGATGCGGTGAACGTGCCCGAGGATCCGGTGACCGGCAGTGCCAATGCGCTGATTGGCGCCTGGCTGTGGCAACGCAGCGCGCTGCCGGGCACGGACGCCGGCTACGTGGCCAGCCAGGGCCGCGAAGTGGGCCGCGATGGTGAGGTCCAGGTCCAGGTCGATGCGCAGGGCACCGTATGGATCGGCGGCCAGGTGCAGCCGGTGATCGATGGGCAGATTCACTGGTAGCCCCGCGCTACCCTATGCCGCCTTGCCGGTAGCGCCGGGCCAGGCCCGGCGACTCGCCGCGCTGCGCGCTCGCGGAGCATCGCCCCGCGCCACCGTCCCATCATTTCCTGGAGTTGTCACTGATGTCCGCACGCCGTTTCCTGCAACTGGATGTGTTCTCCCCGCGCGCCGGTGCCGGCAATCCGCTGGCCGTGGTGCTGGATGCCGACGGACTCGACGACGACACCATGCAGGCCATCGCCCGCTGGACGCGGTTGCCCGAGACAACCTTCGTGTTCCCGCCGCAGACGGCGGGAACCAGCTACCGCCTGCGCATGTTCAGTCCGCAGAAGGAAGTCCCGTTTGCCGGCCACCCCAGCGTAGGCACCGCGCATGCCGTGCTGCAGGCGGGCCTGGCGGAGGCGGTGGATGGCCTGCTGGTGCAGGACGGGATTGCCGGCGCGCTGCCGCTGCGGGTCAGCGGCGAAGGCGCGCAGCAGCGCATTGCCATCCGCACCCCGCGCGCGCAGCTGGCCGAAACCGCGCAGGCGGACGATCCGCGCCTGCAGGCGGCCCTGAAGGGCTGGCCACTGGGTCGGTTGCCGCCGGCACGCATGCAGGGCGGGCGCAGCTGGTGGGTGGTCCAGGTTGCCGATGAATCGGCCCTGCGCGCGCTGCGCCCGGACTGGGACGCGGTGGCCGCGCTGGCCGAATCCACGGACAGCATGGGCGTGTTCGCCTATGCATTCGCCGACGGCAACGAAGGCTTCGATCTGGCCGTGCGCGCGTTCGTCGGCAACGGGCGCCGCTTCGAGGATGCCGCCTCCGGCGCCGCCAACGCCGTGCTGGCGGCATGGCTGGACCTGCGCGGCGCTCTGCCGCGGGGCCGCGAGGCATTCGATGTCAGCCAGGGCCGGGAGGTCGGGCATGACGCACGCCTGACCCTGCGCGTGGACGAGGCCGGCGAGGTCTGGTCCGGCGGTCAGGTGCAGACGGTGATCGCCGGCACCCTTGATTGGTGATGGGTGGTTGCCCTGGGACGCCGGGCATGGCCCGGCGCTACCGACCTCAGCCCAGCTCGGCCTCCAGGCTGATGGGCACCGCGCTCAGTGCCTTGGACACCGGGCAGTTCTGCTTGGCATCGTCAGCGATGGCACGGAACTGCGTCGCATCGATCCCCGGCACCACGGCCTTCACTTTCAGCCGGATCTGCGAAAGCTGTGGGCCACCTTCCATCGACAGATCCACCTTCGCCTCGGTATCCAGCGACGTCGGAGTGAAACCGGCCTCGCCGAGCTTGGCCGACAGCGCCATGGTGAAGCAGCCGGCGTGCGCGGCGGCGATCAGCTCTTCCGGGTTGGTGCCCTTCTCCTCGCCGAAACGGCTGTTGAACCCATAGCGGGTCTTGTCCAGCAGGCCACTCTGCGGCGTGCTCAACTGTCCCTTGCCGGACTTCAGATCGCCTTCCCAGTGCGCGGTGGCGTGTCGCGAGATTCCCATTTGCTGCTCCTGTGTGGCGGTGATGAACGGTCACCCTCGCATGGCGCACGTTATGCCTGCGTCGCTCTGCCGCATTGCAGCGCGACCGGCACGCGTGCTCCGGCTCCATCGCGCCAGCTCCGCGCCATGCCGTTTTTCCCTTGTTTTCAGCGGTTTCGCACTTCCAGCCGGCGCAAGGGTCGGCGCTTTCCTGCCCCTCCGGGTGCCCCTGCCCCCTACCGCCGGCCATGTACTGAATCGGCCTGGATATGAAAAAACATGCACTTTCCGCGCTCCGGGCTATTGGCGGCGCCCGAGAGTTGCCCTACATTGCGCTTGCCGACGGGGTTCGGCGCCGACCAAACAACCAACCGTTCACGGAACAGGAAACCATGGCAAAGACCGCTAAGAAGGCTGCCCCGAAGAAGGCAGTGAAGAAAGTCGCGACGAAGGCTGCCGCCAAGCCGGCCGCTCCGAAGCCGATCAAGGAAGTGCTGACCAAGTCCGGCCTGGTTGCACACATCGCTGAAGCCTCCGGCGTTGTCGCCAAGGACGTGCGCGCTGTGCTGGCCTCGCTGGAAGGCGCTGTCGCCTCTTCGGTGCACAAGAAGGGCGCTGGCTCCTTCACCCTGCCGGGCCTGCTGAAGATCACCACCGTCAATGTGCCGGCCAAGCCGAAGCGCAAGGGCATCAACCCGTTCACCAAGGAAGAGCAGTGGTTCGCCGCCAAGCCGGCCACCACCAAGCTGAAGGTTCGTCCGCTCAAGAAGCTGAAGGACGCCGCGCTGTAAGCGCGCGCCATTCGGCGGATGCATGACGGGACGGCCCAGGCCGTCCCGTTTTTTTTGGCGCCCCCGGCGGTTCCGCGCAGGCAGCGACCATCTTCCGGGCACGGCGCCGGGCATCGCAACACAGCGTTGCCCCAGCAGCGCAAACGGCCTCCCAGGCCCGCCACCAAAGGCTGCGGCCACGCTTCCCCCGCACTTCGTCCAACCGGGTGGAACACTGCGTGCAGCGCCGGCCGTCGCCGCCGGCGGCGGCCTTGCCTATGGTGGGCACATTCCCCCACAGCAACGGCGAGCACCTCTCATGGCCAGCCCCTCCACCCGCTACCGGATCTCGGTGACTCCGATCGAAAAGGACGGGTTGCAGTGCACCGGGCGCTGCACCATCGAACTGGAACATCGCGCCAGTCGCGACCTGATGCGACTGCTCGAAGCGGCACCGCGCACCGCAGGGCTCAGTGGCGACGAGCGCGCCACGCTGGTGGTCGCCACCCAGTTGCTGCGCGACATCGTGCAGCGTCATGCCGACACCGACGGTCATGCACTGGCCGCACTCGCCGCCCAGGTCCTGCCGGCGCTGGATGCGCTGGATCAGCTGCCCTCCTCCCGCTGAAGGCCCCGTAGTCGATACACTGCCGTCCTCCAGGTCGCCTCGGGGAGGAGGCACCATGCGCAGGACCCTGCTGTTGCTGATGCCACTGGTGGCGCTGGGCTGTTCCCGGCCGCCCCCCGCAGTGGATATCACCGCCCCGGTCGCCACCAGACCGGATGATGCACGCCGGCAACCGACGGCTGCGGACGATGAGGCTGCACCGCTGCGGCCACCCACCGTCCTCCCGTTGCTGGCTGCAGTGGCCGACGACGCGGAGCCGCCCGGGGACATGCTCAGCCGCTACATGACCGACCTGCTCAATCGCGACCACGCCGCGAGCGACGCTGCCTGGACCTTCCCCCCCGCCGATCCGCGGCGGGCGGATGACGCCGCGCTGCGCCAGCTGGACAACGTGCGCGCCCTGCGCCTGCGCAGCCAGACGCCGGTCGCCGTCGACGGCAAGCTTCCGCCGCAGCTGCTGGAAGTTCCGGTGCAGGTCCGCGCGGTGACCGCCGACGGCACCTTCCGCTTTGGTGGCTGGTATCGCGTGCAGCCCAACGCCGACGGCAGTGCCTGGCAGATCCAGTCGGCGCAGCTGCGGCCCTCTTTGGACTGAACCGCTGCAACGGCATGCACGCTCGATTCAGCCTGCAAAGCTACTCTGTAGCCACCCCGCCCTTTCCGGTCACCGCCATGCGCCTGCGTCCCCTGATGACCCGCCTCGCCGCCGCCACCGTCCTGATCGCCGCTGCGATCGGCGCGCAGGCCGCACCTTCGATTTCCGGCCGCGAACTCTCGGTTGGCGCCAGCGACGTGCAGCAGTACCTGGACGGCAGTTTCCCGCGTACACAGGATGCACTTGGCGGCCTGATCGCGCTGACGATGAGCCATCCGCAACTGAGCCTTCCCGCAGGCGAACGCCTGAACCTGGGCATGGACGTGGCGCTTGCGACCGCCGGCGGCAGTCCGGCCAAGCTCGGTACGGTCAAGCTCAGCAGCGGCCTGCGTTATGACGCCCAGACCCAGGGCTTCCACCTGCAGCAGCCGAGCGTGGACGATTTCACCCCGGCCAATCAAGGCGGCCGCCTCGATTCACGTACCCGTGGGCTGCTCAATGCCTGGCTGAGCGACTATGCGCAGCGTGAACCGATCTACAAGCTTGATCCGGCCGTGGCCGGCATGCTCGGTGCGCTGCAGGTGCAATCGGCACAGGTGAAGAACGGCAAGCTGGTCGTCACCTTCAACCAGAACCTCGGCAACCTGGTACCTGCGGGCCTGCTCGGCAACTGAGCCGAGCTGCAACACGGTGCCCGGCGGCGTCCAGCGGCCGGGCACGCCACGATGTCAGCTTCGAATCGTCAGGCGGCCAGCGCGCGGACGACGGCCTCGCTGAAGGCGGGAATGTCGTCGGGCTTGCGGCTGGTGATCAGATTGCCGTCCACCACCACCTCGGCATCCTGCCAGCGCGCACCGGCGTTGAGCAGATCCTGCTGCAGTGACGGCCACGAGGTGACCTCGCGGCCGTTGGCCAGATCACTGTTGATCAACAGCCAGGGGCCGTGGCAGATCGCCGCGACCGGCTTGCCGGCCGCCGCCACGTCGCGGATGAAGTCCACGGCGGCCTGATCCGTGCGAAGCGTGTCCGGATTGATCACGCCACCGGGCAATACCAGCGCGTCGAACCCTGCCGCGTCGGCTTCGCTCAGGGGGATGTCCACCGCCACCGCCTCGCCCCAGTCCTTCTCTTTCCAGCCTTTGATGGTGGCTTCCTTCGCCGGCGATATCACGCTGACCCGGGCGCCTTCCGCTTCAAGCAGGCGCTTGGGTTCAATCAGTTCGGACTGCTCGAAGCCGTGGGTGGCCAGGATGGCGATCTGTCTGCCTTTGAGGCGCTGGGCCATGGGTGCACTCCCGTTGGTGAGGATGAGTACCCAGCGTGCGGCAACGTACATTGAAGCGGAGTGACCCGCGTGTCGATGGCAGGTGCATGTCCGCGATGCGGCCGGCGATCGGCCGGCCGTACCCGGTGCCGGTCAGCGCTTGGGCTGCAGCATGGTGCCGGTGCACTTGGGGGAACCGCAGCGGCACTCCCAGATCTTCTTCAGCTTGGCCGTATGGCGCTCGGCCAGGACGATGCCGTAGTTGTAGGTCAGCTCCTCACCGGCGGCGATATCGCGCAGCGCTTCGATGAACACCTTGTCACCACGGCTGTCGCCGTCCGCATCTTCCTCGATCACCGCCTCGCAGTTGGGGTCGCAGCTGTGGTTGATCCAGCGCGCATCGTTGCCCTTGTAATTGGCATCGATCACCCAGTCGTCGTTGAGGGTGAACAGGAAGGTGTGGCCGCTTTCGACGTCACCGCTGTCATCGGCATCGACGTCGCCATGGCTGCGCAGCAGGCCCTTGTACTGGATCACGCGCTCGCCCTGCTTGATCGGGGCCACGGCGAACACACCGTTGCCATGGATGGCGGACTTGCGGGCTTGGATCTTCTTCGGCATCGGCACGGGCTGTTTGCAGCGAAAGGAACCCGGATTCTCGCCCATTCCGGGCAATTGCGAAAATCGTCCCGATGCTCCAGCATGTCGCCCCGATCGTGACTGCGGGTGAACGGCCCCGGCCAGGGTCTCCCAGCGCCGGCTGAATGCCCGGGTTGGATGCCGGCGAAGAAAAGCGTACAATTTCAGTCCGCTTTAAGAACCGCTCGCATCCCCCATGTTGCGCGTCACCAAACTCACCGATTACGCCACCGTCGTGCTGACCGTGCTCGCCGCCCGTCCGGGCGAAGTGCTCAGCGCCACCGAGCTGGCCGAATTCACCGGCCTGGAGCCGCCCACCGTCAGCAAGGTCCTCAAGCCGCTGGCACAGGCCGGCCTGGTCGAGGGCCTGCGCGGCGTCCGCGGCGGCTATCGGCTGACCCGGCCCGCCGTGGAGGTCTCGCTGTTCGAAGTGGTGGAAGCAATGGAAGGGCCGCTGGCCCTGACCGAGTGCAGCCACGACCACCACCAGTGCGGCATGGCGCCCAAGTGCGGCGCGCGCAGCAGCTGGCGGCTGATCAACGACGTGGTCTCCGAGGCCCTGCGCGATGTCAGCCTGGCGCAGATCCTGCCCCCTCTTCCCCTTGTCGATGACGAACAGCGCCGCACCATCGCTGTCGACGTCGTCTCCTGATCCGTAGGCAGCCCCCATGGCCACCGAAACCATCGAAACCGTCGCCCACGACGACACCCCCAACCGCGAGATCCATGAGCAGCTCGGCCGCAAGTACTCGGCCGGCTTCGTCACGGACATCGAATCGGACTCGCTGCCCCCGGGCCTGGACGAGGACACCATCCGTGCGCTATCCGCCAAGAAGGACGAGCCGGAGTGGATGACCCAGTGGCGCCTGGACGCCTACCGCCATTTCCTGACGATGCCGATGCCGAACTGGGCCAAGCTGCAGATCGCCCCGATCGACCTGCAGGCGCTCAGCTATTACTCGGCACCGAAGGGCCCGAAGTACGCCTCGCTGGATGACGTGCCCAAGGAACTGCTCGATACCTACGACAAGCTGGGCGTGCCGCTGCACGAGCGCGCCAAGCTGGCCGGTGTGGCGGTGGACGCGGTGTTCGACTCGGTCTCGGTCGGCACCACGTTCCGCAAGGAGCTGGCCGAGAAGGGCATCATCTTCTGTTCGATGTCCGAAGCCATCAAGGAACATCCGGAACTGGTGCGCCAGTACCTGGGCACCGTGGTGCCGGTCGGTGACAACTACTTCGCCGCGCTCAACTCGGCGGTGTTCTCCGATGGCAGCTTCGTGTTCATTCCCAGGGGCGTGCGCTGCCCGATGGAGCTGAGCACCTACTTCCGCATCAACGCCGGCCACACCGGCCAGTTCGAGCGCACCCTGATCGTGTGCGAGGACAAGGCCTACGTGTCCTACCTGGAAGGCTGCACCGCGCCGATGCGCGACGAGAACCAGCTGCACGCCGCAGTGGTCGAGCTGGTGGCGCTGGAAGATGCGGAGATCAAGTACTCCACGGTGCAGAACTGGTATCCGGGCGACGAGAACGGCGTCGGTGGCATCTACAACTTCGTCACCAAGCGCGCCGAGTGCCGCGGCGCACGCAGCAAGGTCACCTGGACCCAGGTCGAGACCGGCTCGGCGATCACCTGGAAGTATCCGTCCTGCGTGCTGCTGGGCGATGACTCGGTCGGCGAATTCCACTCCGTCGCGCTGACCCACCATCGCCAGCAGGCCGACACCGGCACCAAGATGATCCACGTCGGCAAGCGCACCAAGAGCAAGATCGTCAGCAAGGGCATCAGCGCCGGTCGTGGCCAGAACACCTACCGCGGCCTGGTCAAGGTCGACCGCAATGCCGAGGGCGCACGCAACTACACCCAGTGCGATTCGCTGCTGATCGGCAAGCAGTGCGGCGCCCACACCTTCCCCTACATCGAGGTGAAGAACCCGGGCGCCACCGTCGAGCACGAGGCCACCACCTCCAAGATTTCCGATGACCAGCTGTTCTACTGCCGCGCCCGTGGCATCAGCCAGGAAGACGCGGTGTCGATGATCGTCGACGGCTTCTGCAAGCAGGTGTTCCGCGAACTGCCGATGGAATTCGCAGTGGAAGCCAAGAAGCTGCTGGAAGTCTCGCTGGAAGGTTCGGTGGGCTGAGCCCTGCCCTCGCAACGCATTCTTTTTATCGGCGGGCTGCGGCCCGCCTCACGGAAATTCCCACCATGCTGAAGATCGAAAACCTCCACGCCCGCATCGGCGACAAGGAAATCCTCAAGGGCCTTTCGCTGGACGTCCAGCCCGGCCAGGTGCACGCCATCATGGGCCCGAACGGCGCCGGCAAGTCCACCCTGGGCAACGTCCTGGCGGGCCGCGACGGCTATGAAGTGACCGAGGGCAGCGTCCGGTTCGACGGGGTCGATCTGCTCGACCAGGACCCGGAAGCGCGCGCCGCTGCCGGCCTGTTCCTGGCGTTCCAGTATCCGGTGGAAATCCCGGGCGTGAACAACACCTACTTCCTGCGCGCGGCACTGAACGCACAGCGCAAGGCACGCGGCGAGGACGAACTCGATTCCATGCAGTTCCTCAAGCTGGTACGGCAGAAGCTGGCCGTGCTGCACCTGAAGGACGAACTGCTGCACCGTGGCGTCAACGAAGGCTTCTCCGGTGGCGAGAAGAAGCGCAACGAGATCTTCCAGCTGGCCGTGCTGGAACCGAAGCTGGCGATCCTCGACGAAACCGATTCCGGCCTGGACATCGATGCGCTGAAGAGCGTGGCCGACGGCGTCAATGCGCTGCGCGCCGCCGACCGTTCGTTCCTGGTCATCACCCACTACCAGCGCCTGCTGGACTACATCAAGCCGGACGTGGTGCACGTGCTGGCCGACGGCCGCATCGTCAAGAGCGGTGGCCCGGAACTGGCGCTGGAACTGGAAGCGCACGGCTATGACTTCCTGAAGGACCGGGTCATGCCCGAGGCGGCGGTCTGATGAGCGCCCTGCTTGATTCCATGGCCCAGGCCTTCTGCGGCAGCGATGCGCGCCGCGAAGTGCTGGATGCGGCCCTGCGTGATGGCCTGCCGGCCGCCCGCAACGAAGCCTGGAAGTACACCTCGCTGCGCCAGCTGGAGCGCCGTGCCTTCGCCGCCGCGCCGCTGTCGCCGCCGGTGCTGGATGTGGCTGTGCTGGAAGACATCCCCGCGCCGCGCCTGGTGTTCGTCAACGGCCGCCTCAGCGACGCACTGAGCGACACCCACGGCCTGCCGGCCGGCGTGCAGCTGGAACCGCTGTCCTCGGCGCTGGCCGCCGGTGAGGATGCCGCGCGTTTCCTCGGCCGCCGCTACGAGCGCAGCGACGAAGTGTTCGCCCGCCTGAATGCCGCCCTGGCCGATGAAGGCGCGGTGCTGCGCGTGGACGACGGCGTGCAGGTCGAGGCACCGCTGCAGCTGGTGTTCGCCAGCGTCGCCGGTGACACCGATCTGGCCTGGCACCACCGCCACCTGATCGAACTGCGTGCCGGCGCCAGCCTGGGCGTGGTCGAACACCGCTTCAGCGTCGGTGACTCCGCCCACCTGGACAACACCGTGCTGCACGTCCACGTTGCGCGCGATGCCGTGCTCAAGCATGCGCGCGTGCAGGCCGGCAGTGCACGCCAGACCAGCATCCTGCGCACCGACGCGGTGCTGGCCCGTGACGCGCAGTATCACCGCGTAGACCTGGAACTGGGCGCCGCGCTCAGCCGCCATGAACTGAACGTACGGCTGGAAGGCGACAACGCGCAGCTGACCGCCAATGGCGTGCTGCTCGGCAATGGCCGCCGCCACGTCGATACCCGCCTGGGCATCGACCACATCGCCCGCGATACCCGTAGCGAGCTGCTGTGGCGCGGCGTGGCCGCCAACCGCAGCCGCGTGGTGTTCCATGGTGGCATCCAGATCCGCGAAGGCGCCGACGGCACCGACGCGAACCTGTCCAACAAGAACCTGCTGCTGTCGGCCGACGCCGAGATCGACACCCAGCCGGTGCTGGTGATCGATGCCGACGAAGTGAAAGCCGCACACGGTGCGACCGTCGGCCAGCTCGACGCGAACGCGCTGTTCTACCTGCGCTCGCGTGGCCTGCCGCAGGCACAGGCGCAGGCACTGCTGAGTGCCGCGTTCTGCCATGAGCCGCTGAAGGTACTGCCGGACGCGCTGCGCGAGCAGCTGGCACGCCGCCTGGACAAGGCCCTGGCCGAGGCGGGTGTGGCATGAATCTTTCCACCCCGCGCCCGATCGAAGAACGCGCCAGCGCCCCTGACTGGGATCGCGTGCGTCTCGACTTCCCGCTGCTGATGCGTGAAGTGCATGGCAAGCCGCTGGTCTATTTCGACAACGCCAACACCGGCCAGAAACCGGTGCAGGTGATCGGCGCGGTGGATGAGTTCTATCGCCGCTACAACGCCAACGTCAGCCGCGCGGTGCATGCCCTGGGCAGCGAAGCCACCGATGCCTACGAAGGTGCGCGCAACAAACTGGCGCGCTTCCTCAACGTGCGCCCCAGCGATCTGGTGCTGTGCAGCGGCACCACCTTCGCCATCAACCTGGTGGCGTACTCGTGGGCGCTGCCGCGATTGAAGTCCGGTGATGTGATCCTGGTCTCGCGCATGGAGCACCACGCCAACATCGTGCCGTGGCAGCTGGTCGCGCAGCGTACCGGCGCCACCCTCCGCGTGGCCGAGATCACCCCGGATGGCGCGCTCGACCTGGATGCGCTGCGTGCGGCCATGACCCCCGAGGTCAAGCTGCTGGCGGTCACCCACGTGTCCAATGTGCTCGGCACGGTCAACCCGGTGCGCGAGATCTGCCGTGAGGCGCGCAAGCGCGGCATCATCACCGTGGTGGACGGTTCGCAGGCCGCACCACACCGCAAGGTCGACGTCGCCGCGATCGGCTGCGACTTCTATGCCATCACTGGCCACAAGATGTGCGGACCGACCGGCACCGGCGCCCTGTGGGCACGCCGCGAGCATCTGGATGCGATGCCGCCGTTCCTCGGCGGTGGCGAGATGATCAAGGAAGTCAGCTTCGACGGCACCGTGTTCAACGATGCCCCGCACAAGTTCGAGGCCGGCACCCCGAACATCGCCGGCTTCATCGGCCTGGGCGTGGCCGCCGACTACCTGCAGGACATCGGCCAGGAGCACGTGGAGGCGCGGGAAGCCGAGCTGCTCGCCCACTTCACCGAAGAGCTGCGCCGCGTCGAGGGCCTGCGCATCATCGGTGAAGCGCCGGAGAAGGCGGCCGTGGTCTCGTTCCTGATCGACGGCGCGCATGCACACGACCTGGCCACCCTGCTCGACCTGGAAGGCGTGGCCGTGCGTTCCGGCCAGCACTGCGCACATCCGTTGCTGCAGTACTTCGGTGTCGCAGCCACCTGCCGTGCCTCGCTGGCGTTCTACAACACGCACGCCGAGATCGAGCGGTTCATGACCGCGCTGACCAAGGTACGTAAGTTGCTCGGCTGAGGATTCGCCGGAGCCAGGGAAATACGGGAGCGCCGCAGGGGACTGCGGCGTTTTTTATGCGCGTGGGACGCAAGCCAGCAGAGGTCAAGCTGGGAAATGCTGAGCGATGCCAGGAACGGGCAATCTCATCGTAATGCCGAACTATTGCACCATCAGCGGCCTTGAGACACCGTCTTCTACATGCCAACAAGCATGGATACCCCGGAAGCAATCAAGAAGACGTACATCATCACGACGCCCCTCAACACCCACCGTTCACCCTGATGGAGCGCCTGCCCTTTGGACGAGAGGGCAAGCGCTGCGATACCACGCAAGCACCCAAGCCACCAATCAACTTTCATGATTCCGGCTGCAGCAAGTACTTCTGGCCGTTCGCGCTCGATCCTCAGCAACATCCTGTGAGCCACAAATGCGTTTATCCACATGGCACCTAGAATGATGGAAGCCCAAACCGGGTAACTCTCAACAAGGCTTTTCATCGCTCTTCACCTTGGCACTGCACTATAAAAATTCTCCAGACACGCTCCACCGTTCACATCAATCCGCAACTTCCGCTATACGGCAAACCCCTCCACCCACATCCGCCTCAACCTTGACATAGAGATTGTTCGTAAAATACACATCTCCACAGCAAACCACACGGGCATTATTCTCGTAGTACGTTACAACAAGCGAGGAATCAGCAGCGACCTCCGGTTTTGCAGCCCTGCTTTCGCCGACAGGAATTGCTCCCAGGTCAACCGCACCACCACCGACCTCCAAGCTGATGCCATGGATCACGTCCCTTCCAACATTCTTTACAACAATCACAGGATCCGAAAACCAATCACAACCTTGCAGCCCCAGTGAAATGACCACAGCTGCCAGGCATGAGCGGATTCGACGCACAGTGATGTACAGCCGTCGGTAGCAACATGACCCCAACCGTGCTGCAGCAGCAGTTGGAGTGAATCAGCCAGCTGCCGAAGGCCAAGTAGAAGATGGTGAGCGAGGTTCCGGACTCGCTGTCGGCGCATGCTGGGCGATAATCCACCCGATCTCCGCAATGAGGACAAGGCCCGCAATGTGTGGCCTGGTATTCCATAGGCTGTCAAGGGCCAATCTTGGATCACTTTCCGACTTTCGATTTATGGAGCATCTCTCGACGGATAGTCAAACACCAATGCAAATTCTCCCTCAGAATCGCTTTGAGGCAACTCAAACCTGAACTTCTTCAATGTTTCTCTAGCAGCAACATCGATCGCCCTATTTCTAGAGCTCTTGTCAATGCTGACATTGATCGGCTCCCCACGCTTATCAATCTGGAATCGAATTCTGACACAGGCGGCTTCGTATTCAGACCCCACTGGATCTCTCGGCACCCTAAATGACTCCCTGTGCAAAACGAGCGCTTCAGTCTTCTGAACCACTTGCGCCCAGCCACCGGACCTGCAATCACATCCCACGCCGGTCGCAACAAGCATTAGGAAAGCCGTGGTAATAGGAAACATCTTACTGCCCTCCAAGCAATGGCTCTGGCACGGAAATTCCAGAGTAATGCGTTCTTAGCGGCAATCCCAAATGCCGCCTGTATGGATTCTCTAAAAATCGCACCGCATTGAACTCATCGGCATTGGCATCAGAGGTGGCTGGGCTATAGCCAAAGACCGCTCCAGCTATTGGCGTATGACCAATCTCATGTGCAAGAAGCACATCTAATCCAGCACCAGAGAACTCTCCTCCAAATCTATTGGACGCCAAAAATTGGCGCCACTCAAGACTATAAGTAACGATATTAGTACCCGCATACCCACCCGAGAATACTGGAGGGTATCCGGAGCTTGGGAGGATTTGCTCCATGTCAATCTTCTGACCACTCAGCACCGCATGCCTGCCAATCGCCCCTCCCACAGATGACCCCAGGAACTTGCTCAAAGCAGAACGAGTTTCCTTTGGAAATTCGGACGGAGTTGCTTGCCCACCCAATGACGACACAGACGAATGTGTAAAGACCTTATCAACATTTCTCGCGTCCAAGCTTCTTGCAGATGAAGCCTTTGTTGTGAACTCACCTGTGCTCGCACATGTCCCATCACCATTTTTGATCCTCGATCCCGTGCATCGACCATCTGGATCATAGAAGCGATACGGATTGCTATTTGCGTACCGATAGCGGTTGAACATCGCAGCGGGGCTCTTGTAAACCGTGACCGGATCCACGCTAAGAAATAGCCCAATCTGCGGATCGTAGTAGCGCTGCTGCATATAGCTCAGCCCCGTACCTGAGTCTGTCACATGCCCCGTATACCCCGGCCCATCCTTCAACGGCCGATTGACCACCGCCCCGTACGGCTCATACACCGTACGCTCGATGATATTTCCGCTGGCATCGGTGATCGCCACGGGTGAACCGAGCGCATCTGTGTGGATGTACTCGACTACTTCCTGAGCTGCCGCTGGCGCTGCGCCGACCACCAGTGCACCCGACACGAGCGCCACGCGGATCAACATCGCAGAGAATCCGTTCATGTCTTACTCCCAAAGTACGCCGCGGGTGACCGGGAAGCTTGCCGACCAATCTGAACAACCGCCGGCATTGCACGCCCGCACCCGGTAGCTGCTGGCGCAGTACGTACCATTCCTTGACTGCACATAGGTCTTGGGACCTGCATACAGAGTCTTGCCGCCGGACGCCGGCTCCAGCTGGTACTCCGTCGCGCCGGCCGAGGCGACCCAACCCACCGTGCATTGGATCTGATAAGGCGCCGTCTTGCTGCTCAACCATTGAGCCTCAAAGAGATAGGTTGCCCCCGGTGGCAGCACCACGGACACCGTCGCCACTCCGGAGTTCAGGCTGCACCCTGCGAAGTTGCAGGCACGTACGCGATATGCGTAGCTGCCATTTCCACGGCTTGCACCAAAGCTGTTTCCGACGCCGTTATGCACCACCGTCCAGCCACCTCCGTTGGCGCTTTCCTCCAGCACGAAGCTCTCGCTGTTGGGCGGTATCGACCAGCTCAGGCTGTACTGCGGCACGTTCACCAGGCCCGGAGCACTGATTACCGGCTCGATCGTCGGTGCCCCGATCACCGCAACCGTCGCGGTGGCCGACCATGGCCCGCAGCCCGCGCCGTTACAGGCAGCAACCCGATAGCCATAGCTGCCCACGCCGCGCGCAGCGGTGGCATAGGAGCTGGCGTTGCCGTCGAACAGTGTGACCCATCCCCCACCATTGCTGCTTTCCTGCAGGGTGTAGCGTGTGGCACCGGCCACTCCATTCCAGCCAATGCCGATACTGCCTGGTGCAGATCGCGCCGGCGCGGAGACGCTTGGCGCAGCGGCAGGCGGATACACCACTGCCACCGACGCCGTGGCGCTGTATCCGGTGCATCCCACCGGATTACATGCGCGGATCCGGTAGCTGTAACTTCCTGCGGCCTTACCACTGAATGCCTTGGACTGACCGGCTGCGTTATGAACCTGACCCCATGCACCTCCGTTGGCGCTTTCCTGCAACTCATAGCGCTCGGCGCCAGACGCTGCGGACCACCCCACGTTGTAAGTGCCATTGAAGGCTGTGGCGGGCACCGTCAGTGCGGGCACCGTGGACGGTGCCAGCGCCACAGCCACTGACGCGACGTTACTCCATCCGCCGCACACCGCACGGCAGCCGCGCACCCGGAACTGATAGGTGCCGGTAACCAGGCCAGTGCTGGTGAACGACTGCGCCGAGCCATCGAAGACCGTACTCCAAGTGCCGGTCAGCGCACGCTGCAGTTCATAGCGGTTGGCGCCACCTGCCGGACTCCAGCTCAGGCTGACGCTGCCCTGGGTCACGTAGCCGGGCGCACTCAGCGCGGGCACGCCCGGCGCCGCCGCACCATGCACCTGCGCCACCAGGCTGCCTGACAGGTACAGGTAGTCGGTCTGTTTGCCTGTGCGTTCGTTTCGCTGGAAACGCAGCACGCCGCCGTTGTCGTAGAACGAGTAGATCGCGCCGGCCCCTTCCGCCGATGCTTTCACGCGTCGGCCGTGGGCATCGTATTCGTAGCTTTCCGCCGTGCCGACCGCGCGCAGGCGGTTGCCGAAGTCGAAGGTGAACGGCTGGCCATTGCGGATGGAGAGGTTGCCCTGCACGTCGTACCCCAGGCCGGTCACCGTGGCACCACTGCCGGTCTCGACCACATTCACCAGCCGGTTGGTCGGATCAAAGTAGTGCGTGCGATCCCTGCTGCCCACCTTGGCCCGGCGCAGATTGTCCAGCGCGTCGTACTCATACAGAGCATTGCCGAATCCCGGTGCCATCACGGTGCGCAGCCGGTCCAGGCCGTCATAGGTCATGTCACGGTTCCCCGGCGCCCCCGGCAGGCCGTCGGAGATGGCCATGACATTGCCGCCAGCATCATAGTCGTAGCTGTCGTCGAGCACCGCAGCGGCGGCCGTGGCGTCACGGCTGCGGTCGGGCAGGCCGCGCGCGTTCTGGGTCATCGTATGCACGACCCCGTTGCCGTAGACGAACCGTGCCAACGCACCATTGGCGAAATAGGTGGCTTCCTTCGCATAGCCACCCACTGTTGTCGCTCTGCCCAGGGCATCGGGTGCATAGCTGACGACCCGCCCCCCGGGATAGGTGTTGCTGGCCAGGGTACCGTTGGCATCGTAGCCATAGGCGAGGTTCAGCGTGCCCAGGTCCGGGTGCTGCAGCGTTTCGCCAGTGAGCAGGCGCCGCCGGTTGTACTGGTATCGGTTGATGACGACCGGTCGTGCCGCATCGTTCTGGGTACTGATTTCCGCCGGCAGACCATCGGGCGTGTAGGACCATGATTGACTGCCGCGTCCATCCGGGAAAGTCAGCATCGATAGGCGATTGGCGGCGTCATAGCTGCGCTTCACCGCGCGACCACTGGCCAGCGCTTCGCTCCGGTTGCAGCCAGCGGTGCTGGTCAGCCCGGTACCGGCCGCCGACCACAGTACATTGCCTGCCGCATCATAGTCCTGCACTGTGGCGCCGGTTTCCGGCTCGATCGTCTTGCACAGTTGCTGATAGGCGTCATAGACATAGCGGCGGGTCAGCGACTGGCTGCCGTCCGCGCTGCGTCGGGTAATGGCCAGCGGCTTGCCGAGGACGTCACGCTGGATCTCGGTCACCACGCCTTCCGGATGCTGCAGTGTCAGCGGCATCTCATAGGTTGGCTGGTCATACGCCAGGTGCCGCGTGGTCGTGGACTGGCCGCGCGGGTTGGTCGCCTTCACGGAAAGATTGCCCACGTACTCGGTACGGGTCGCCAGTGTGCCCAGCTCCGAGGATTGACTCACGAGCACCGGCCGGCCCAGCGCATCGTACTGCGTGGTGGTGCCGTCCAATGCCGCGCCGATGCTGGAAAACTGCCGGGTCGGATAGGAGACGAACACCGTCCTGCCGCTGCTGTCGTAGCGGGTCACCACGGCACTGTCGCGCACGTTGTTGGCATTCTCGGTCACAAGCACCGGCCTGAACATGGCATCCAGGTAGGTATCGGTACGCCTGCCGCCCTGCGTGCGCGAATGCTTCCAGGCACCGGCCGGCACGCCGAACTGCGCGCTTCCCAGACGCTGCAGGTCCATCGTTACGCCATTCCAGTTCACCGTATCGCCGGTGGGGAACTGCTGGCTGCGCAGACGCCCCATGCTGTCGTAGCTGAAGCTGGTGGTTGCGCCGGTCTCGTCGGTCAGCGAGGTGATCCAACCGTTGTCGTCGACGGCAACAGTGCGCACCGCGCCATTTGGCGCCTCGGCTGTGGCCGGCATCCGCAGTTGCTGCGGAACACCGCGCTTCCACCCCGACAGATGGCTGGTATTGCCGCGGCCATCGGATACCGATGCCACGGTGCCGTCGGCCGCATAGGTCACCTGCTGTGCCAGACGACCGAATGCGTAGGCGCGCAAAGGCAACGCTTTGGCCGTGTCGAACTCGGTGCGGGACTGTTCAATGCCATTGAGGACGCTACGCGCGGACTGACCGTTCACCCATAGCGCGGGATTGTCGTAGTAGGCCGTGGCGCTGGTGCGACTCTGTCCGGCGGAATTTGCTTCAACGACGGTGACTTCACGTGCAAATGCATCAAAGGTCTGCACGGTCCGGCTGAACTGCACACCGTCCTGCTCCACAACAGTGGACTGGACAGGGCGGTTGTAGTGCGCCTTGAGGTCATTCGCACCGTACTTGAAGTCCTTGCCGGCTTCCTTCGGGAAGGGCGCCGCGTCCAGCTGGGCATCCGGATAGTAGTTGTTGCGGTCAACGCGCACGACCGAACTACCCGATCGCGTCGTCGTCGACAGTAGAAGACCATCGTTATAGGCGACTTCCTTGCCGAATTCGTATACGCGTACGACGCCATCCGGCAGCGTCTCGGTGGTGATCTTCGGCTCTGCCTGGCCTGCAGGGATTACCGGACCGCCCAGATCCTGTGCGTAAGCCCCGTTGAGATTGGTGTACTGATAGGTCCACTGCGCGGTGGGAATGCCCGGACCACTGATGGTCTTGGCCACCAGCGACATCGCATCACGGTAGACCGGTGTGTAGTTCCAGCCTTCTGCGATGAGATGATTGTCGCCAGAGGTCTGGCAGTCCAGAGTGACGTTCTTGCGCCCATGGCGGAATGGGCGGAACAGGAACGTTCCCAGTGCACCCGATGGATGCTGGACGGTCATGGTGATTTCGCTGGGCACGATCTTGTTCACACGCGAACAGGTCGCCGGGTATTCCATGTAGTCCCAGATGTTCTGCCCGGTGTACTCGGCGTACTTGTGCGTAACCGATAGCGGCGGCAGGCTGTAGGTCCACTGGGTTCCATCGGGCAGCGTCACCGTCCGCAGGATGTCGGCATCCGTATAGCCGTAAGTCCAGGTGCGCCCGGCGGCAGTTGCAGAGGCGATCAACCCGTTCGATTGGTACGCAAGGCTGATTTCGCGGCCATCGCTTGCGGTGATGCGCTGGAGTCGGGTACCGGACCATTCATAGCGCACCCAGTTTCCGAAACGATCAACAATCTGCGAAGGATACAGGTGAACTCGCTTGCGCCCCAACTGGGCGTTGCTTTCCGGTCCGAACGGCTGCAGGGTCGCGGAGCTGTTGGGGCGAGCCACCATCCAGTCAAAATAGTATTTGGTCCCATCCGGTGCATGTCCCAGGAATCCTTCGCCGGCCTGTCCGCTTTTCAATGCGGCCAAGCAGGTGAATACCCAACCGCCTTTTGTATTCCATGGCGCGGGCTGTCCCAGCTGCGGCCGGGGTTGCCGCGCATCGCCATTGCCGCCCAGCAGTGGTTCGCCCCCACCTCCGGGCAGCGAAAGCCGCACGCCATCCCAATAAGTGTGTGGATTGAAGTTGACCTTCTGAGTGTTCCGGCGGTTCCAGACCTCCAGCGTTGGCGGAGCACCGACGGTGGTACAGCGCGCGGCCGGAATCCAGTGCCCTTGAGCTGCAGTCTCGGGGAGATCGCCATAGACACCTGACAGCGACGGAACATCCAGATCCCAGTCGCCAAGAGGACTTTCACTGCTGCCGTCGCTGGCTGATCGGCTGCGACTAAGCGCGACCGGGAGTCCGCTGTTGCCCGGCAGCGAGATATCGGTAGCCTTGAAGCTGATCGAGCCGTCATAGAGATTGACCTGCTCGCCGAAGATCTCGCCCTTCAGCGGCTCGACGAGATCACCGTACTTCAGGCGCTTGTCGTACTCCTGCCGCCAGGTCGGGACGATCTGCGCCAGGCCCACTGAAGGAAGCCCGATCGCGGCCAGCAGCAGAAGAAGCGTCGAAAGGCCGGCCGGGCCAGACTGGCGCGGGCGGAGCGTGGCACGAGACCGCATGGGATCCTCCTTGGATCGTCCGTTCCTTGAATGCGTGCACGTACGCGACAGTCGCAACGCTGGCCGTGCCACGCTTTATTTATGAACATGGAATGAAGGCGGCGTCAAGGCTCCGTTCACGACAGTGCTTCCATCGGCGGTCGAATCCCCGGCTCGCATCGCCAATGCAGAAGGGCGTGCGGCCTGACCCACGCCCCACCTAGAATGGCGCCATGAGCACCCTGACCTTCCGCGCCGCTACGTCGGCCGATATCCCCGCCCTCATCTCGCTGGTGACCTCCGCCTACCGGGGTGACGCCAGCCGGGCCGGCTGGACCACCGAAGCCGACCTGCTGGACGGCGCCCGCATCGATGCCGAAGGCATCCAGACCGACCTCGACCGGCCCCGCTCGACCATCCTGCTGGCGGAGCGCGAGGGCCGCCTCGTGGCCTGCGCCCACGTCGCCGATGTCGACGGCAAGGGCTACTTCGGCATGTTCTCGGTCGATCCGGCCCAGCAGGGTGGCGGCGTCGGCAAGCAGCTGATGGATGCGGCCGAAGCCCACGCCGCGCGCGAATGGGGCGTGCCGGTGATGCAGATGACCGTGATCGACGTGCGCGACGAACTGATCGCCTTCTACGAGCGCCGCGGCTACCGCCGCACCGGCATCAAGAAGCCGTTTCCCTACGGCGACGAGCGCTTCGGCATTCCCAAGCGCGACGATCTGCGCTTCGAGATCCTGGAAAAGCCGCTTGTGGGAGCCACCGCATGAGCGATGCGTGGACCTTCGTCTGCGCCGGCAGCGACCTGCTGCCGGGTGAAATGAAGAGCGTGTTCGACGAGGTTACCGGTACGCCGATCGTGGTGTTCAACCTCGATGGCGAGCTGTATGCCCTGGAAGACCAGTGCACGCACGAGGAATTCGAGTTGTCCTCCGGCGAGTTCAACACCACCGAAGGCAGCGTCGAGTGCGTGCTGCACGGTGCCCGCTTCGACGTGCGTGATGGTCGTGCCCTGTGTGCCCCCGCGTACAGCCCGGTCCCCAAGTTCCCGGTCAAGCGCGAGCACGACGCCATCTGGACCCGCGACGACCGGGACTGACCGGCCCATCCGCCCCGCCTGGGAAGGGCCCTGCAGGCGCCCACAGGGCCGCGAGTGGCCAGGTACAGACCTCCCGCAACACCGAAGATGCGAATCATTATCGTTGCTGTTACTCTACGTAACATCTTCGTAATGCCCATCGCCGCGCCATGGCCTCGCCCGCGCCCATCGCTACGCTCTGCCAGCTTGCCCGCACGGGCGGGCCGCTGTTGGCTGCGCTGCTGCTGGCACTGCTGCTGGGATGGTCGGCGCTGCATGAAGGGTCGCGCAGCTCGCTGGTCACCACGCCGGCGCTGCAGGCGCAGGACAGCCTGCCCGCAGCGCCTTTCGGCACGCCGCCCCGCGAGCAGGCCATGCCACGGGTGGAAGCCGAGCCCGATGACAGCCGGAGCATCAAGTCCCCGCTGCTGCGGCAGTTGTGTGGCCCGCTTCCAGTGCCGCCACCGGTGCCGGCAACCGCGCCGTCACCCTACCCGGCCCCTGCGCTCCCGTCGCGCTACCACTACCCCCCCGGCCAGGCGCCTCCGTCCCTGCTGAGCTGACGCTCTCCCCGGCCGCGCCCGGGCGTCCGGCGCTTGCCGGACCTCCACCTCCGATCCCGCTTCGAGTCCGCTTCCGATCCTGCCTGCCGCGCCGTCATCCGGCACCGGCGGATCGTTCCTGTCCCGCTACCCACCCAGACCCATGAACCCGATCAAGAGCCGCAAGCACGCCTCCCCACTCCGCAACCTGCCGTTGGCGACCGCCAGCCTGGCCGCCGGCCTCGGCCTGGCCACGCTGCCCGCGCTGGCCCACGCCGAAGCGACCGACAATGCCCGCACGCTGGACAAGATCGACGTGCACGCCACACATGGCTACAAGGCCGACAAGGTCGCCTCGCCGAAGTTCACCCAGCGGCTGCAGGACACCCCGCAGACCATCCAGGTCATCACCAGCGACCTGTTCAACCAGCAGGGCGCCACCACCCTGACCGAAGCGCTGCGCAACAGCCCGGGCGTGGGTACCTTCTATGCCGGCGAGAACGGCAACACCACCACCGGCGATGCGCTGTTCATGCGCGGCTTCGACACCTCCAACAGCCTGTTCGTCGATGGCGTGCGTGACCTCGGCTCGATCTCGCGCGACGTGTTCAACATCGAACAGGTGGAAGTGACCAAGGGGCCAGCAGGGACCGACAATGGTCGCTCGGCGCCGACTGGCGCCATCAACCTGGTGAGCAAGCAGGCCACCCTGCAGGACGCCACGTCGGCCAGCGTTTCGCTGGGCAGTGACCAGCAGCGCCGGACGACCGGTGACTGGAACCAGTCGCTGGGCGCGACCAGCGCGCTGCGCGCCAACGCGATGTGGCAGGACAGCGACCAGCCCGGCCGCGATCACGTGCAGAACAAGCGCTGGGGCCTGGCCCCGTCGCTGGCGTTCGGCCTGGGCACGGCCACCCGCTACTACCTCAACCTGCTGTACGTGAAGCAGGACAACGTGCCCGACGGCGGCGTGCCGACCCTGGGGCTGCCGGGCTGGACGCCGCAGCCGACACTCGAAGCCCTGGCCGGGCATCCGGTGGATCCGGAGAACTTCTACGGTACCCGCGCCGACCACGACGACGTGACCGCGAAGATGGCCACGTTCCGCTTCGAACATGATTTCAACGACAGCGTGCGCCTGACCAATACCGCGCGTTGGGGCCGCACCGAGCAGGACTACCTGCTCACCGCCTTCATGGGTACCGGCGCGCTCGGCGCCAATGGTCGTCCGACCGGCAACATCGGCTACACCAACCCCGCCGACCGTTCAACCTACACGATCGCGCGCAGCCTGCCGACCTTCAAGGACCAGCGCAACACCATCCTGACCGACCAGTTGAACCTGCGGGCCGACTTCAGCACCGGCGCCATCGGCCATGCCCTGAGCGCAGGCCTGGAGTTCACCCGCGAAGAACTGGACAGCTACGGCCAGGCGGCCACCGGCGGCACCAGCTGGCCTGCCGCGAACCTGTACGACCCGGACTGGAACGTGACCGGGCTGACCTGGGCGCATAACGGCGCCGATGCCCACGGCAAGACCACCACGTCCTCGGCGTATCTGTTCGACACGCTGGCATTCGGCGACAGCTTCCTGCTGACTGCCGGCGTGCGTGCCGACCACTACAAGACCGAGTACGCCAGCGCCTCGGTCTGCGGCGGCCGGAGTGGCCCCGCCTGCGGCAGCAATCCGGCCGGCACCGTGCTGCGCAACCCCACGCTGGAGGCCTCCGACACTCTGTTGAACTGGAAGCTGGGCGCGCTGTACAAGGTGGGCGACACGGTCAGCGTGTATGCCAACTACGCGATCTCGCAGCAGCCCCCGGGCGGTGCCAACTTCCAGCTCAGCAGCTCGGCCAGCAGCGCCGACAACCCCAAGCTGGACCCGCAGAAGGCCAAGACCTTCGAGGTCGGCAGCAAGTGGGCATTCCTGGATGATGCACTGGCCGTCAACCTGGCGTTGTTCCAGACCGACGTCGACAACGAGATCAATACCACCGTGCTCGACGAGGCCGGCAACCCGACCCAGACCGGCAGCAAGCGCGTGAAGGGCGTGGAGCTGTCGGCCGTGGGCCGCCTGACCGACAACTGGTCGGTGTCTGCCGGTTTCAGCCACCTCGACACCGAAGTGAAGGAAGGCGCCAAGGTCGCCGCCGACGGCACCACCAACCTGACGTACACGCCGGACGATACGTTCACCGGCTGGACCAGCTACACGCTGGCCCACGGCATCACCGTCGGGGGTGGCGTGCGCTACGCCGCCGGCATGCATCGTGGCACCGACGGTGCTGTCGGCACGCCGTCATTCACCAAGTCCTACGTGGTGTACGACGCCGTGGTGTCGTGGGCGGTCAACGAGAACATCTCGCTTCGCTTGAACGGCTACAACCTGTTCGACAAGGCCTACGTGGCCAGCATCAACAAGAGCGGCTACCGTTACACCCCGGGTGCCCCGCGCACCTTCCTGCTCAGCGCGGACATCCGCTTCTGATGTCCTGGCGCGGGGGAGCCCGGCTCCCCCGCGCAACGACGAGACAACACCATGCTGCTGCACATTCCCAACGTGCTCACCGCTGATGAAGTGGCACAGGTCCGCCAGCAACTGGACACCGCCGACTGGACCGATGGCCGCGAGACCGTGGGTGCCCAGGGTGCGCAGGTGAAGCACAACGAACAGCTGCCGGACGCGTCACCGGTGAAAGCCGAGCTGGGTGCCGGCGTGCTCGCCGCACTGCGGCGCAGCCCGCTGTTCTTCGCTGCGGCACTGCCGTTGAAGATCCTCCCCCCACGCTTCAACCGCTACCGCGGCGGCGGCACCTACGGCTTCCACGTCGATGGCGCAGTGATGAACCTGGGCAACGGCGAGCAGCTGCGCTCGGACATCTCCTGCACCCTGTTCCTGTCGGCGCCGGACGAGTACGACGGCGGCGAGCTGATCATCAGCGACACCTACGGCGAGCACGAGGTGAAGCTGCCAGCCGGCGACCTGATCGTCTATCCCTCCAGCAGCCTGCACCAGGTCAATCCTGTTACCCGGGGCGCGCGCGTGGCGTCGTTCTTCTGGGTGCAGAGCATGATCCGCGACGATGTACAGCGTCGCCTGCTGTGGGAAATGGACACGTCCATCGAGCGCCTGCGGCAGACCGGAGGCGACGATGATGCGGTGCTGCAGCTGACCGGCGTGTATCACAACCTGCTGCGACGCTGGAGCGAGGTCTGAGCCACTCCAGGCCGCGCCCCTACATTTTAGCAATCATTCTCATTTGCATCCGCTAACAGCTCTCATTACAATCGCACCCCGTTGATGCTGGCCGTTGCCGGCAAACCATCTGGGGACCCCCGCTTGCTGCGCCCGCTCCGCCCTCGCCCACTCATCCATCGCAAGATGGGCACCGCCATGCGCGGCCAGCGTCCCGCGCTGGCCAGCCTGCTGGCATGGGTGGCGATGCTGGCGTTGCTGCTGGGCACCCTGCCGCTGCTGCCGCACCCGGCCACAGCGATGACCTTGCAGATGCCGCTGGAAGAACGTGGCGGCGAAGGCCCGTTGCAGGAAGAAGCCCCGGCCAAGCTGCGCCGCTGTGCCTCCGCCCCGGTAAAAGCGGCCGAGAAGGCGCCGCCGCTGCTGCTGGCCAGCCAGTGGCTGCGTACCGAACTTGAACTCGTACCCGCCACGCCGGCCATGCCCGGTGCGCGCCCGGACTGGCCGCTGGCCGCTCCGGACACGCCCTGGGCCGACGCGCCCGGGCGTCGCCAGCAACGCGGCCAGGCGCCGCCGCTCGCCTGATCCACGGCCCGACGTGACCGCCTGCGCGGTCGCGTCCACACGCCGCTGACTGCTTCTTCCCTGCCGCCCCTGACCGGGCTTTCCCTGCCTGCCGTGTGCGCTCCGCACCCGGCATCGCGCTGCCTTACATCCTTCGAGGTATCTGCCATGGCCCAGCGCCATCGTGTCCGTTCGTCCCTGTCCCGCCCCCTGCTGACCAGCGCCGTGCTGGCGGCGATGGCGGCCCCTGCTTTCGCCCATGCAGAGATCGCCGGAGCGCCGCAAACCCTGGACAAGGTGGTCGTCACCGCCTCCGGCTTCGAACAGAAGATCACCGATGCCCCGGCCAGCATCAGCGTGGTCAGCCGCGAGGAACTGAGCAAGCGCCCCTACACCAGCCTGGTCGATGCGCTGCGCGATGTGGAAGGCATCGACGTCGGCCTGGAAGCCACCGACAAGAATGGCCGCGCCACCGTCTCCATGCGTGGCCTGCCCTCGGAATACACCCTGGTACTGATCGACGGCCGCCGCCAGAGCAACGTCGGCCAGCTGTATCCCAACAACTTCGGTGGCGGACAGTTCTCCTACCTGCCGCCGCTGGATGCGATCGAGCGCATCGAAGTGGTGCGCGGCCCGATGTCCACGCTGTACGGCTCGGATGCGATGGGCGGTGTCATCAACATCATCACCCGCCGCAACCAGGACAGCTGGCACGGCGCGCTGACCCAGGGCTTCACCGTGCAGCAGGACGACCAGTTCGGCGATGCCCGCAGCACCGACGTGTACCTGAGTGGTCCGCTGCTGAAGGACCGCCTGGGCCTGTCCGTGCGCGGCAGCTACTACGATGCGAAGGCGTCCAATCCGGAATGGGATGCGCTGCCGTTGCCCGATGGCACCCTGTGGGAACGCAGCATCGGCTTCGGAGGTGGCGGCAAGTCGGTGGCCAACACCAACTGGAACACGGGCGTGCGCCTGAACGTCCACGTCAATGACGACCACGAACTGTGGCTGGACTACGACGTGTCGCGGCAGAAGTACGACAACAGCGAGGGCCAGACCGGCACGCTCGACAGCCTGGCCAGCCTGTGGCGCGTCGGCAATGCGGTCATCCCCGATCCGGATGGCGGCGGCACCATCACCCGCCGCGTGGTGCAGCCGCGCGTGGGCTACACCGCCTACCAGCGCTATGAGCGTGACCAGGTATCGCTGACCCATCAGGGCCGCTACAGCTTCGGCACCTGGCAGACCTCGCTGACCCACAGCAAGAGCAGCAACCTCGGCCGTTCGCTGCCACTGACCCTGGACGAGCGCGCCAACCTGCAGACGCTGTGGAATGACGTCTGCCGCCGCACCGGCGCCGCCAACAACTGTGCGGCCGGTCGTGGCAATGCACTGTCGGCCCTCGACCCGAGCGAGATGGCGCGCCTGCAGGCGTTCTTGCCACGTCCGCTGCGCACGATGGAGCTTGAGGGTTACGTGCTCGACACGATGCTCGACCTCGATTTCGGCGCGCACAAGCTGACCGTTGGCGGACAGTACAACGACACCGACATGGTCGACGGGGTGTTCGGCATGGATGGCGCCGGCTACCGCAGCAACACCCGGCAGAAGCACCGCATGTGGGCCCTGTTCGCGGAGGACAACTGGGCACTGACCGATACCCTCACGGCGACCTTCGGCCTGCGCTACGACGACCACAACGTGTTCGGCAGCCATGTCAGCCCGCGCGGCTACCTGGTGTGGAATGCGAGCGACGCATGGACCTTCAAGGGCGGTGTCAGCACCGGCTACAAGACCCCGCGCCCGGACCAGCTGTTCCCGGGCATCACCGGCTTCGGTGGGCAGGGCGTGCTGCCGCTGGTGGGTTCGCCGAACCTCAAGCCGGAAACCAGCACCAACTACGAGCTGGCTGCCTACTACGAAGGCCAGCGCTGGGGCTTCAACGTCACCGGCTTCTTCAACCGGTTCGAAGACAAGATCGCCAGCGGCGGCACCTTCCCGAACTGCGAAGTGGCTCCGGCCGGCAGCGGCTACTGCGTGGACATCGGGCCGGGCTGGGCCTCGCTGGGCTACAGCACCTTCACCCAGAGCGTGAACATCGACAAGGCCGAAACCCGTGGCGCCGAACTGGCCGCGCACGTCGATCTGCTGGAAACCCTGCAGCTGCGGGGCAACTACACCTGGACCCGCAGCGAACAGACCAGTGGCCCGCAGAAGGGACTGCCGATCAGTGGCACCATGCCGGCCCGGCATATGGCCAACGCCAGCCTCAACTGGCAGGTCAGCGACGCGGTCAGTCTGTCGCTGATCGGCGAAGGCCGCTACGACCGCTACCGCGATACGATCCTCGATGCGGCCGGCAACAGCCACGACCGCGTCTACGAGGACTACACGATCTTCCACCTCGGCGGCAGCTGGAAGGCCAACGCATGGCTGACCGTCAACGCACGCGTCAACAACCTGCTCGACAAGGACTTCGTCTCGCAGTCGTGCCTGCTGATCAGCCAGAGCGAGTTCAGCTGCGTGGACGATTACGCGACCAAGGACCAGCGCCGCAGCTACTGGATCTCGCTCAACGCGAAGTTCTGAGGCGACCCTGCCCGGTGCCGGCCTTGGCCGGTACCGGGATACAGAACGATACGCAATTGCGAGCTATTCTCATCAATGATGTAATGCGCAGTCCGCATCCGTCCTGAATCCCGTCGTGAGCCGTTCCGCTCCCTCCAACGTGCAACAGCAACAGAGCCGCGGCTTCTGGCTGCGGACGCTGCACCAGTGGCACTGGATCAGCTCGGCGGTGTGCCTGATCGGCATGCTGCTGTTCGCGGTGACCGGGTTGACCCTCAACCATGCAGCGAAGATCGAGGCCAAGCCCGAGGTGCAGAACCAGCAGCTGCAACTGCCGGCCGATCTGCTCGGCCAGCTCGGCACGCGCGAGGACGGCCACGCGCCGATCCCCCGCCCGGCCCGGCAATGGCTGGATACGCAGCTGGGCATCGCCATCGGCGGTCGCCCGGCCGAGTGGTCGGCCGAGGAGATCTACTTGTCGTTGCCGCGACCCGGCGGCGACGCCTGGCTCAGCATCGATCGCGAAACCGGCGCGGTGGAATACGAATCAACCTCCCGCGGCGTGGTGTCCTACCTCAACGACCTGCACAAGGGGCGCAACGCGGGCCCGGCGTGGGGCTGGTTCCTGGACCTGTTCGCCGTGGCCTGCCTGGTGTTCTGCATCACCGGCCTGTTCCTGCTGCACCTGCATGCACGGCAGCGGCGCATGACCTGGCCGCTGGTCGGCCTCGGCCTGATGATCCCGCTGTTGATCGCCCTGCTGCTGATCCACTGAACCATCGAATCCCCTTCACCGGAGCCGCCCCATGCGCGTCACCCTGACCATCGCCCTCAGCGGCCTGCTGGCCACCTCGCCGGCCTATGCCGCCACGCTCGACATCAACGTCGAGGTGCCCAAGCTCAATGTCGCCGAGTATCACCGTCCCTACGTAGCGGTGTGGCTGGAAGGCGCCGACCAGAAAGTCGCGGCCAACCTGTCGGTCTGGTACCAGCAGACCAGCAACAACGAAGGCCATGGCACCAAGTGGCTGCCCGACCTGCGCCAGTGGTGGCGCAAGAGCGGCCGCACCCTGCAGGTGCCGGTGGACGGCGTGACCGGCCCAACCCGCCCGGCCGGCAAGCACGCGCTGTCGTTCAACGACAAGCAGCCGGCGCTGAAGCAGCTGGCCCCGGGCAACTACACCCTGGTGGTGGAAGCGGTGCGCGAAGTCGGTGGCCGCGAACTGCTGAAGATCCCCTTCACCTGGCCGGCCACCGCCGCACAGAACGGCAAGGCGCAGGGCGCCACCGAACTGGGCCAGGTCACCCTCGCCATCAAACCGTAACCGCCTGAGCCGGGGTCAGAGCCCTTTCCGTTGGAAGGGGATTTGACTCCGGGGTCGGATCCCTTCCGCAGGAAGGGCTCTGACCCCACCCATCCAACGTCCCTGGAGTCTTCCGCATGAAGCGCACGCTCGTCCTCGCCGCCGCTCTGGCCGCTGCCCTTCCCTTTTCCGCACTCGCCCACAAGGCCTGGCTGCTGCCTTCGCAGACCGTGATCGCCGGCAATGCGCCGTGGATCACTGTTGATGGTGCGGTCTCCAACGACCTGTTCTACTTCAACCACGTGCCGCTGCGCCTGGAATCGCTGGTGATCACCGCGCCGGACGGCAGCACCGTGCAGCCGCAGAACGCCTCGACCGGCAAGTACCGCAGCGTGTTCGATCTGGAGCTGAAGCAGCAGGGCACTTACCGCATCGCTTCGGTCAATGACGGCCTGTTCGCCACCTACGAACAGAACGGCGAGCGCAAGCGCTGGCGCGGTACCGCCGCCACCTTCGGCGAACTGCCCAAGGACGCGAAGAAGCTGGAAGTGAGCCAGTCGGTCGGCCGCGTGGAGACGTTCGTGACCAATGGCGCGCCGAACGATACCGCACTGAAGCCGACCAACCGCGGCATCGAGCTGGTTGCGGTCGGTCACCCGAACGACCTGTTCGCCGGCGAGGAAGCCACCTTCCGCGTGCTGGTCGATGGCAAGCCGACGGCCGGGCTGGCCTTCGAGATCGTGCGCGGCGCCACCCGCTACCGCAACGCGCAGGACGAACTGAAGGTGACCAGCGACGCCAAGGGCGAAATCAAGGTGACCTGGCCGGAAGCCGGCATGTACTGGCTGGAAACCGGCACTGAAGACAACAAGACCTCGGTGAAGCAGGCCGCCAAGCGTCGCCTGAGCTACGTGGCCACGCTGGAAGTGCTGCCGCAGTAATGGGGGACCGCGATGCCGGGCACGCCCCGGCATCGCAGCCGCCACGCCCCGTCATGACCGATTCCCTGCTCGACATCGCCCGCCTCGGCGGCACCACCATGGGCACCACCTGGAGCGTGTCGCTGGTCGCGCCGCGCCAGCGCGACCTGCACCCGCTGCACGCCGGCATCCAGGCGCGCCTGGATGATGTGGTCGCGCAGATGAGTACGTGGGACGCCGGCTCGGACCTCAGCCGCTACAACAGCGCCGATGCAGGCCAGTGGTGCACCCTGCCTGCCGAAACCCGTCACGTCCTGTCCTGCGCGCAGTCCATCGCCGCCGCCAGCGACGGTGCGTTCGATCCCACCATCGGCCCGCTGGTGGCACTGTGGGGTTTCGGTGCACATGCCGGCGAACGCCGCCAACCCGATGCCGCCGCCGTGCAGGCCACGCGCGAGCGCTGCGGTTGGCAGCGGTTGCAATGGCGCGGCGATGCGCTGCTGCAACCCGGCGGACTGGAACTGGATCTCTCTGCGATCGCCAAGGGGTTCGGCGTCGATCACGTGGCCGCGTGGCTGCGCGATCAGGGCATCGCTGCTGCACTGATCGAGGTCGGTGGCGAACTGGCCGGCTACGGCCGCAAGCCCGATGGCCAACGGTGGCGCGTGCTGGTGGAATCGGCGCCGGAAGAAGACGCGCACGCCAAAACACCACCGCGGGTGCTGGCGCTGGACGGCAAGGCGGTCGCTACCTCCGGCGATCGCTGGCATCACTATCAGGCCGATGGCGAGGCCTACAGCCACAGCCTCGACCCGCGCACCGGCAGGCCGGTACGCCAGGTTGCAGCGGCGGTGACGGTGGTCGCCGACGACGCGATGCATGCTGATGCCTGGGCCACCGCACTCACCGTACTCGGCCGCGAGCACGGCATGGCGCTGGCCGAACGCGAAGGACTGGCCGCACGCTACCTGCATCGCGCAGCGGATGGCCCGCACGAGTTTCTCAGCAGCGCCTTCCAGCGCCTGCTCGACGAGCGGGACGCATGAGCGCACGGCCGTCGCGCGCGCTGCTCGGCAACGCGCTTGTACTGATCCTGCTGGCGCTGATCGGCTGGGCGCTGCTGCGACTGCATCTCGGCGAAGCCTGGTGGCAGGGCGCACCGCCGGCGCGGCAATCGCAGATCGCCATCATCGCCACCGCGCTCTATGCACTGGTCTGCACCGCACTGTGGTGGCGTGGGCGACCGCGCGACGATGCTGCCTCTGGCGACGTCGCGCCGATCCTGCTGGTCTGGTCCAGCCAGACCGGCTTCGCCCGCGAACTGGCCGAACGCAGTGCCGAGGCATTGCGTGGTGCCGGCGTGCCGGTGCGTGTGCGCGGTCTGCATGAGGTCGACGCCACGTTGCTGGCCGGCAGCCAGCGTGCACTGTTCATCGCCAGTACCACCGGCGAAGGCGACCCGCCCGATCATGCAGTGCCCTTCCTGCGCCATGTGATGGCCCTGCCGTCATCGCTGCAGCATCTTTCGTACGGCGTTCTCGCCCTGGGTGATCGCAGCTACGGTCACTTCTGTGCATTCGGTCACCAGCTCGACGACTGGCTGCGCCAGCACGGCGCACATGCCCTGTTCGACGCCATCGAGGTCGACAACGCCGATCCCGCTGCACTGCGGCACTGGCAGCAACTGCTCGGACAACTTGCCGGTGGGGCCAGCGAACTGCCCGACTGGAGCCCGGCCGAATATCAGCCGTGGACGCTGCTGCAACGCCGGCACCTCAATCCCGGCAGCCAGGGCGGACCGGTGTACTGGCTGCGCCTGCGGGCGCCTGCCATCGATGGCGTGCGCTGGCAGGCCGGCGACATTGCCGAGATCGGCCCGCAGCACGCGCGGCACAGCGCGCGGGCCTGGCTGGAATCACAGGGTTTCGATCCGCAGACGGTGCTCGAGGACGGCCAGACGCTGCTGGCCCGTGTCGAACGCTCGCACCTGCCCTCGCTGGTGCCACCGGGTGATCTGCCCGCCCTGCTGGCGGCCCTGCAGCCGCTGCCGCATCGTGAGTACTCCATCGCTTCGGTGATGGACGATGGTGCGGTGGAACTGCTGGTGCGCCGGCAGCTGCGTGCCGATGGCACGCCCGGCATCGGCAGTGCCTGGCTGTGCGACCACGCCGTCATCGGCGAGCCGGTACAACTGCGCCTGCGCCGCAACGACAACTTTCACGGTGCCGCCGTTGCGGCGCCGCTGCTGCTGATCGGCAATGGCACGGGCATCGCCGGCCTGCGTGCACACCTGCATGAGCGCGCGGCCGTCGGCGCGCACCGCACCTGGCTGCTGTTCGGCGAGCGCTCGGCCGCGCACGACTTCCATTTCGGTGACGAACTGCGGGCGATGCTGGCGGCCGGCACGCTGCAGCGTCTGGATACGGTGTTCAGCCGTGACGGCGGCAGCCACCGCTACGTGCAGGACCGCCTGCTGGCGGAGGCGGCAACGCTGCGGCAATGGGTCGATGAAGGTGCCACGATCCTGGTCTGCGGCAGCCTGCAGGGCATGGCGCCGGCCGTGGATGCGGTCATCGAGCAGGTGCTGGGTACCGACGGCAAGGAGGCCCTGCTGGTGGCCGGCCGTTACCGCCGTGATGTGTATTAGCCCAGGCAGCGCCCAGCGCATGCGCGGATGATGCCCATCGGCGCATGCGAATCATCAGTCCGCGGCGCTCACCCGTATCGCCAGCAGCTCGCCACTGCCCTGCAGCGCATGTCGCTGGCGCTCGCCGGCCGCCAGCCATGCAGTGTCGCCTGCCTGCATCGGCGGCAAGCCATTGTCCTCGGCAAAGCCGGCCTCACCCGCCAGCAGGTGCAGCGCCCAGGCCACGCCTGGCTCGCAGAAGAAGAACATCGGCCCCACCAGCGGCCGGTGCAGCAGCTCGGCGTGCAACTGCCCGCGCTTCCACATCAGGTTGAAATCATGGGTGGTGCCATCGACCAGTTCGCCGTGCAGTGCCTCCTCGCCGGCAAAGCGCACGCGACCATGCGGCGGCAGCACCTCCGCCACCCGGCCATCGGCGAAGCGCAGGCGCACACCGTTGCCCTGCAGCAGTACCAGTTCGCGCTCCACGCCCGGAAATGCAGAGAACGCGGCATCCTGCTCGATCTCCGCCACGGACAGGCGCAGGGCCCAGTCGTCCCCGTGCGCCGGCAGCCGCAGGATTTCGCGGGTCCAGCCCAGGCCATTGCGCCAGCGTTCGCGGCGGTAATCCAGGCGGGCAATCACCTGGCTCGGTGTCTTCAGCAGCGCATCGATATCCATGCCTGCATTGCACCACGCCACGTGCAATCGCGCATCAGCGCGTGGCGACCGTACCCTGCGCGCCACACTGGCCACCCAGCAGCTGCGAATGCTTCAGCCAGTCCTGGTCGGGGTAATAGGCGAACACCATCGTGCCACCACGCAACGCGTCGATCAGCGGCCTGGCCACCGACAGCCGCACCGCCGGACACCCCAGGCTGCGGCCCAGCCGACCCTGCAGCTGGGCGGTCGCCGGATTCACGTAGGGGGCGCCATGAATGACGATCGCACGCTCGCGCGCGCGGTCGTTGAAGCCCGGTTCCAGCCCGGCCAGCCGCAATGAGTAGCCGTTGCCGCCCATGTAGGTTTCCTGCGCGGTGAACACACCGAGGCTGGACATGTAACTGCCGTCGCGATTGGAAAAATGCTCGGTCCGGTTCTCACCACTGTTGCGGCCGTGCGCCACCCATTCCTCGAACAACAGCCGCTGGTGCGCCAGGTCGAACACCCACAAGCGCGGCTCGGTGGAGGGCCGCGAATAGTCGATCACGCTCAGGCGTTCGCCGCTGATGCCCAGCTCCGGTCGCAACAGGGCGCAGCGCATGGCCTGCGCCGCCAGCTGCAGCACATGGCGATCGGCCTTCGGCGCGGTACGTGCCAGCAGGGCGGCCAGATCCTCGGCACGGGTCGCGATGGCGGGCGTCTGCGCCAACGCGGGTGCGCTGGCCGAGGTTGCAAGCAGGCCAAGCGTGGCCAGCCGGCACAGGCGGGATGCGGTCATGGACGGGACACAGGACTCAGTTGCCTGTGAGAGTGGACCCTGCCGGCTCGGATTCCAAGACCGGCTGCAGGCCGGATTCAGCCGGGCTTGGGCGCACGGCGGGCAGCGAGGTCACCAGCAGCGTCGTGCCCGGCACCAGCACCTGGTACAGCTGCCGGGCGAAATCGGCCGGCAGCGCCAATGGCAGCGACGGCGTGGCCAACAGGTCCGGGGTCGCCTGCGCACGGTCCTGGCCCAGCAACGGATAGGCCGTCCATTGATGCAGGCGCTGCTTCGCATCGAGCGGGCTGGGAACATCGCTGTAGCCCTGCCCCATCACGAACAGCGTGGTGCCCTGGAAGGCTGGCAGCGCGTCGGCTTTGAGCGGCGATTCGCCAATCATCACGCCGTCGCGCAGGACGTACAGCCGCTGGTCGTGCAGGCTGACCAGGATGCCGACCTGCCCGGCCGGCGCCGCGCTGTCGTTCCACCAGGCCGCCGCCACACCGCCGTCGCCGGTCTCGGGCAGGGCCTCGCCGCGCGCGTTGACCGGCGCCAGTACGGCGGGATAGGCCAACGTCATCGGCGCGCTCTTGGCATCGGCCACCACTACCGTATCGCCGCGCCGGGTCTCGCTGAACAGCTTCTGCGCGAATGCCTGCGGCAGCCGTACGCAGCCGTGCGAGGCCGGATGCCCCGGCAGGCTGCCGCCATGCAGGGCGATGCCGTCCCAGGTCAGCCGCTGCATGTACGGCATCGGTGCGCTGTTATAGAGGTTGGAGCGGTGGTCCTTGTCCTTCTGCAGGATCGTGAACACCCCGGTCGGCGTCTCGTGTCCCGCCTTGCCCGAACTGATCGTGGTCAGCCCGATGGCGATCCCGTTGCGATACACGTAGGCGCGCTGCTCGTCCAGACTGACGACCAGCACGATCGGGCCGGCCGGGGAAATCTCCGGATGCCAGAGGAATTCGCCCGGCTTGAGATCGGTAGGCCCGCGTTCGGCGGCCACCGGCCCGGACGGGTCGGTCGAGTGCGAAGACGGCGGCCCGGCCTGCACGGTCAGCGGCAGTGCCAGGACAAGGGAGAGCATCAGGGACGGACGGTGCAGACGCATCCAGCGGAGGTTCCATTCCATGCGAAGCGGTCACCGTACACCATCGCGCCGTAGCGAACGCGCCAAAAGAGAATGCCCGGCGACACAACCCTGTGTCGTACCGGGCAATCGTCACGTCCTTGTCGGCCTGCTGCCTCCCCCGCGCGTCCTGCGAAGTGGGGGTGGCGTTGCATCCTGCACGCGGCCGCGTCTGTCCTGCTTGTATCTCAGCCCCTTCCACAGGTCTGTGATGCCACCATCCTGGTGATTGGTGCCGCATCCTGCGACGGTCGGTGAACACAGCCTCCCTGGCAGTGCCCGGTGGACCGGCCTCCTGCGGGTCCCGACGATTCCTGTTGTCAACGCCTTGGTACGGTCCGCACCGGTACCGATCCGGGTACCGGATCCGCGGGCAACAGCCTGTCGCCTACGGTGATCCGCTGTCGATTCCGTTCGACGATCACTGTCCCTATCCCCTTCACCTGCGTCAGATCCTCGACGCGCTTGAAGGGCCCGTGTCTGCGCCGGTGCTCGACGATCGCCGCAGCCTTCCTGGCTCCGACCATCGTCAATCCCTGCTGCAGCGCCTGGACATCGGCCCGGTTGATGTCGATCGGTTCGGCGGTATGCGCCCCTGCGATCCCCATTGCCAGTACCAGTGCCCTCAACACGACTAACCAAGGCACGACGTATAACTCCTTGTGGTTCTGGCCGCCCCGACCGGCAATCCCGTCGGTAGGAACAGTGTCCGTCACCACATACACACAGACTATCGGTTTCGTGGATTTCTAAAAGCCAGCCAAATACCCGACGTGATGTAGGAAAAACCCTACCCCCGGCGCAGGCGTAGAATGGCTGGATCAGCCATGCAACCGGAGTTTCAGATGGACAGCGCCAAGCTCGGCCAATTCGTGAATGACAAGTGGGACAGCGAAATCGTCCCGCAGTTGGTCGACTACATCCGCATTCCCAACAAGTCGCCGATGTTCGACGCCAATTGGGTGCAGAACGGCTACATGGAACAGGCGGTCACCCTGATGGAGACCTGGGCCAAGGCACAGGAGCTGCCGGGCCTGAAGGTCGAAGTGGTCCGCCTGGAAGGCCGTACCCCGCTGATTCTTCTGGAAATTCCCGCCACCGGCAGTGAAACCGGCGACGACACCATCCTGCTCTACGGGCACCTGGACAAGCAGCCGGAAATGACCGGCTGGGACGACGACCTGGGCCCGTGGACCCCGGTCCTGCGTGGCGACAAGCTCTATGGCCGCGGCGGCGCCGACGATGGCTACGCGATCTTCGGTTCGCTGGCCGCCGTGCTGGCCCTGCAGGCCCAGGGCCTGCCGCACGCGCGCTGCGTGGTCCTGATCGAAGCCTGTGAAGAGTCCGGCAGTTACGACCTGCCCGCCTACGTGGACCATCTGGCCGACCGCATCGGCAAGCCGTCGCTGGTGGTCTGCCTGGATTCGGGCTGCGCCAACTACGACCAGCTCTGGTGCACCACGTCGCTGCGCGGTCTCACCGGGGGCAACTTCACCGTCAAGGTGCTCAACGAAGGCGTGCATTCCGGCGATGCCTCCGGCGTGGTGCCGTCCAGCTTCCGCCTGCTGCGCCAGCTGCTGTCGCGCATCGAGGACCAGGACACCGGCCGCATCCTGATCGACGGCATGAACGTGGAAATCCCGGCCGAGCGCCAGGAACAGGCCAAGCGTGCCGCCGAAGTGGTCGATACGGCCATCTTCGAGAAGTTCCCGCTGGTCGATGGCCTGCGCCCGATGAACGAAGACCTCACCGAGCTGGTACTCAACCGCACCTGGCGCCCGGCGTTGTCGGTCACCGGAATCGGCGGCATGCCGCCGCTGGAATCGGCCGGCAACGTGCTGCGCCCGCAGACCTCGGTGAAGCTGTCGCTGCGCCTGCCGCCCACCGCCGATGGCAAGACCTGCGGCGAGCTGCTGAAAGAAGCGCTGCTGCGCGATCCGCCGAACGGTGCGCAGGTCACCCTGGATCTGGAAAAGGCCTCCACCGGCTGGAATGCCCCGGCCATGGCGCCGTGGCTGACCAAGGCCATCGACGAAGCCAGCCAGACCTTCTTCGGCAAGCCGGCGATGTACATGGGCGAAGGCGGCTCGATTCCGTTCATGGGCATGCTGGGCGAGAAGTTCCCCGGTGCCCAGTTCATGATCACCGGCGTGCTTGGCCCGCACTCGAACGCGCACGGCCCGAACGAGTTCCTGCACATTCCGATGGGCAAGAAGGTCACCGCCTGCGTGTCCAAGGTGATCAGCGAGCACTACGCCGCCAGCCTGCGTGGCGAGACCAGTGGTTCGCCGGTGGCCGCCGACAGCGGCACGCGCCATGGCGACCACGGCTGCTGCTGATCCGGCACACCGTGACGGACGCAGCCCGGCCTTGCTAGGCTGCGTTCTTCTCAAGCGGAACGCACACGCATGAATGGTCTGTTCGGCAGCAGCAGCTGGCTGTACATCCTGCTGGTCGGGTTCTTCGTCGGCCTGCTCGGGCGCTTCGTCATGCCGGGCAACAACCGCATGGGCTGCCTGCTGACCATCGTGCTGGGCATCCTCGGTGCCCTGCTGGCCGGCTGGTTTGGTCAGTACATGGGCTGGTACGCCCCAGGCGAACCGGCTGGGTTCCTCGGTGCCGTGGTCGGCGCGGTGGCCGTGCTGGCGATCCTGCGCCTGTTCAGCGGTCGCCGCTGAAACGGCCCCACCTTTCCCTCCTGTCCCCGACGTCGGCGCGCCCCGCGCGCCCGGATATGCCCGCATGACCGAACCCGCCTCCGATCCCCAGCGCAGCGCGCAGCGACTGCAGTGGGCCCGTATCCAGCTTGGCGATGCACAGGCCGTGGTTGAACGTGCCTCGGTCGATGCGGGCATGCGCAGCTACTGGCGCGTCACCGGTACACGCGGCAGCCACATCGTGATGGATGCTCCGCCGGGACTGGAAGACCCCCGCCCCTGGCTGCGCATGCGCGGCCTGCTGCACGACCATGGCCTGCGTGTGCCGGCCCTGCTTGCGCAGGATCTGGACGCCGGCTTCCTGCTGCTGGAGGATCTCGGCGGTCCGACCCTGGCGAGAATCCTCGACGAGCGCAACGCCGACGAATGGTTCGGCCGCGCCATCGATCAGCTGCTGCGCCTGCAGGCGATCCCGGTGCCGGCCGACTTCGGCCAGTTCGGCGAAGCCCTGCTGCAGCGTGATGCCGGACTGTTCGACGAATGGTTCCTGCAGCGCCATCTCAACCTGCAGCTGGACTGCGGCGAAATCGAGGGCCTGCAGCTGGTCCATCGCCGGTTGATGGACAACGCACTGGGCCAGGCGCAGCTGATGACCCACCGCGACTACATGCCTCGCAATCTGATGCCCGTTGCCGACGGTCCGGCCGTGCTGGATTTCCAGGACCTGGTGCGGGGCCCGATCGCCTACGATGCCGTGAGCCTGTTCAAGGACGCGTTCCTGAGCTGGCCGCTGCAGCGCGTGGACGAGTGGCTCGCGCAGTACCACGCGCGCGCGCACGCTGCGGGCCTGCCGGTGCCCGACCGTGCGACCTTCCTGCGTGACGCGGACTGGATGGGCATCCAGCGCCACGTGAAGATCCTGGGCCTGTTCTGCCGCCTGCGTTACCGCGACAACAAGGGTCATTACCTGGACGATGCGCCGCGCTTCATCACCTATCTGGATGAAGTACTGCCGCGCTACCGCGAGCTGGCCCCCCTGCGGCAGTTGCTGGACACGCGCATCAAGCCGGCGCTGGCCGAGCTCGGCGCACCGATGCGCGTAGCCCGATGAAGGCGCTGATCTTCGCCGCCGGTCTGGGCGAGCGTATGCGCCCGCTGACCCTGCACACACCCAAGCCGCTGCTCGCAGTGGCCGGCAAGCCGCTGATCGTCTGGCACCTGGAGCGCCTGGCCGCCTGCGGCGTCCGCGATATCGTGGTCAATACCGCATGGCTGGCGGAACAGTTCCCGGCGATGCTCGGCGATGGCAGCCGATGGGGTGTGCGCCTGCACTTCATGCATGAAGGCGATACCCCGCTGGAGACCGGCGGAGGCATTCTCAATGCTCTGCCGGCACTGGGTGAGGATCCGTTCCTGGTGGTCAACGGCGACATCTGGACCGATTTCGATTTCGCCACACTGCCGCGCGAGCCGCGGGGCCAGGCGCATCTGGTGCTGGTCGACAACCCCACGCAGCATCCGCACGGTGATTACCGGCTGGACACACAGGGCCTGCTGCACCATGACCGCGAAGGACCGTGCCTGACCTATGCCGGCATCGGCGTGTACCGCCCTTCAATCGTGGCCGACTGGCGCACGGTGATTGGTGATGCGCCGGGCAGCGAGCGGCTGCCGCCGAAGTTCTCGGTGGTGCCACTGCAGAAGCACTTCATGGCGCAGGGGTTGATGACGGGGCAGCACCATCGCGGGCGCTGGACCGACGTCGGCACGGTGGATCGCCTGCGTGCGCTGGATGTTGAGTTGGCGGCGAACGGCTGAGCCCCTCGTGGTTGGTCGCTCCAATCAAAGCCGTGCCTGGCCGGGCGGCTGACAGTTTCCGTGCGCGTCCAGCCACGGAAGAGAGTAAAGAAAAGCAGAAGCAGGTTGCTTCGCTCACGAAGCGAAAGCGCATCCACGCGTAGCGTGGCTCTACCGTGTCGACCAAGGTCGACACCCACCAACAGCAGTGCAGTACGCAATCCCGGCAGATTGCGGGAACCTGTCGAAGGCGGGGTGGCTCAGGTTGCGGGGGCGTGAGCGCCATGGATGGCGCGACCGAGGCTACATGGACGTACTTGCGCTGTCCCCCGCAACCTGAGCCACCCCGCCTCCCCTGAGGAAGCCAGCGTTTGACGTTGACGTTGCTCCGGCTTCGGCACTGGCTTCGGCGGGTGCAGGGCGGCAGCCCTGCAAAACAAACCCCAACCTCAGTAGCGAGGGCGGCCTTCTTCCAGCACCTGGCGCAGGAACGGCACGGTGATCCGACGCTTGGCCGCCAGCGATTCGCGGTCGAGCCAGTCCAGCAACGTGATCAGCCCGCCCAGCTCGCGCCCGGTGTGCGACAGCAGCCACTCGATCGCGGCCTCGTCGATGGCCAGCCCCCGTCGCAGCGCGCGCTCGCGCAGCACCGCCGCGCGTCCTTCCTCGTCCAGCGGCTGCAGCAGCACCCGCACGCACTGGCCCAGCCGCGAGCGCAGGTCCGGCAGCACCAGTCCGAGTTCGCCCGGCGCCTTCTGCGCCGTGTAGAGCACGGTCACGCCGGCAGCGCGCGCACGGTTATGGAAATCGAACAGGGCAATCTCGTCCTCGCGGTTGCCGGCAATCTCGTCCAGTCCGTCCAGCGCGACCAGCTCGCGCGCCTCCAGCCCCTCGAGCGCTGCACGCACACGGCCGGCCGCACTGGCCAGCGGCACATAGGTCGGCAGCCGCCCGGCCTGCTCGGCGCTGGAACACATCGCCAGCGCCTGATGCGTCTTGCCCGTGCCTGCCGCGCCTTCCAGGTAGACCCAGTCGTGGCTGGCACCGACCGCGATCGCGCGCAGCTGCGCCAGCGCACCATCCGGTGCGCCGATGAAGGTCTCCAGGCGCTGGTCCCGCGGGTAGTGCAGGGCCAGCGGCAATTGCGGCACACCCATCACTTCAGGTCGGGGCCCTTGTCGTTTGTGTCGAGGATGATGTGGGGCGGCTCGACCACACCGTCAAGCACGATCGCCGATTTCTCACCCGCGTAAAGATCGCTCTGCCGATAGCGCTGGTGCGCATAGCGCAGCAGCACGTTGGACACGGCAGCCACCGGCAGCGCCAGCAGCATGCCGAGGAAGCCGAACAGCTGGCCGCCTGCCATCACCGCGAAGATCACTGCCACCGGATGCAGGCCGATCTTGTCGCCGACGATGCGCGGCGTCAGTACATAACTCTCCAGCAACTGGCCGACCGTGAACACCACGCCGACCAGTATCAGCAGTTTCAGGTCGAAGCCCTGCGCCTGCACCAGCGCGGCGATGATCGCCATCAGGATGCCGGTGGTCGCGCCCAGGTACGGAATGAAGCTGATCAGGCCCGCGATCATGCCGATCAGCAGCCCCAGCTTCAGCCCCACCAGCGACAGGCCGCCGGCATAGATCACGCCCAGTGCCAGCATCACCAGGAACTGGCCGCGGATGAAGGCCCCCAGCACCTCGTTGGATTCGCGCGCCAGCGCCGTGATGGTGCCGATGTGGTTGCGCGGAATGACCGAGGCGACCCGCTCCACCAGCTTGTCCCAGTCGCGCAGGAAGTAGAACGCCAGGATCGGCAGCAGCAGGATGTTGACCACCCAGGTCACCATCGTGAAGCCCGAGCGCGAGACATATCCCATGAAGGTCTTGGCGAAGCCGCCCGCCTGCTGCCAATGGCTGCGCACCCATTCGATCAGGCGATCCGGGTCCAGCCACTGCATCACCTCCAGGCCGGTCTTCTGCTCGAACCACGGAATGCCGGTCTGCATCAGCCAGGCCTGCGCCTGGGGCACGGCCGCCACCAGGGTGGTGATCTGCTTTTCGATCATCGGCACCAGCACCAGCAGCGCGGCGACGATCACCAGCACCATGGCCACGAACACCAGCACCACGCCGGTCATGCGCGAGCGCCCGGTAGCCTCGATGCGGTCCACCAGCGGATCACCCAGCCAGGCCAGCGCCAGCGCCAGCACGAACGGCGTCAGGATCGGCGCCAGCAGCCACACGATCCAGCCGATCAGGCAGGCAAGCAGGATGTATTTGACCCGGCGCAGGAACTGCGCGATTTCAGCTTCCGGCGTCAGGGTCATCGCAGTCGGTACTCGTTGCTGACCGGCGCCTGCACCGGCACGCCGGTGGTGTCATCGATCGGTGTCGGAAGGGCAGGCAGCGGGGCGTTCGGAACCAGCACGCCGTTGTCACCCAGCATGCGGTTGAAGCCGGCCAGGCCGGTGGTCATTTCCACGGTCAGCTCCAGCCGGCCCGCGCTGGCGTGCAGCGGGGTGACATTGCGCACCACCGGCACGTCGCGCAGGCCTGCGGCCAGTCGCAGGTAGTCATCGGCACTGTTGATGCCGGTGACCACCACCCGGTAGCTGCCCGCCTGGCCGGTGGCCACACCCGCCTTGGCATAACGCTTGACCAGCGCATCGGCCGCGCCATCGGCGCCCGCAGCCATCGCGCGCATGGCGTTGGCATCCTTGCTGGTCCATCTGTTCAGTTCACGGCCATCGTCGACGAACACCCAGTCCGCCTGCCAGCCGCCATTGGCACGGTAGAGCTTGCCGATCAGCTGCATCGGCGGCGAGTAACGCGAAGAGGCGCGGGCCACGGCGGCGCTGTCCTGGCGCCAGATGGCACCGGCCAGCGCCTGTTCGGCAGCGCCCCCACTGGGCAGGCCCAGCTTGTAGCCGCGCTCGATGGCGCGGTTCAGCAGCGGGCGCGCGGCATTGGCCTGCTGCACGCTGACCAGGCGCGGGCCGCTGCCGTCATCGACGGCCAGCCACAGCACCGGCTTCGGTCGGGGCTGCGGCCACAGCGGCAGGCCCAGCGCGGCGACCAGCGAATCGACGTCATCCTCGCGGAAACGGGCCACCAGCAGGGTCCGGAAACTGGGCGCACCGCTGGCGCTGACGCTCTGGTCCTGCTTGTAGTCGTAGCTGGCCACGTAATCCTTGGCATTGCGCAGGGCCTGCACCACGCCTGGCCGGGACATCACGCTGCGGTCGCCCGACAGCTTGCCCAGCACTACGCTCAGGGCACGTGCCAGCCCGCCATTGCGGTCGGCCTCGGCCTGGCTGTTGACCGGCACTTCGGCCTCGTAGGCCCCACTGGCGGTGGCGACATCCCCCTCGGTGCGCAGGCCGCTCTGGGCCATCGTGGCCACCGGCAGGCTCAACGCAAGAAGCAGGGTGAGAATCAGGCTGCGGCGCATCAGGACATCCATTGGCTCGACGTATCCGGGGGGAATTGTTGCCCGAATACGGCCTGTGCGCCAATGCGGCCTGTTAAAATCGCCCGTTCAACCCCTGCCAGCGCCGACGCCCGTGACCAACACCCCGTCTTCCGCCCCCTCCCCCCTCACCTACCGTGACGCGGGCGTCGACATCGACGCCGGCAACGAGCTGGTCGAGCGGATCAAGCCCCTGGTCAAGCGCAGCTTCCGTCCGGAAGTGATGGGCGGCCTGGGCGGTTTCGGCGCCCTGTTCGACCTGTCCAACAAGTACCGCGAACCGGTGCTGGTGTCGGGTACCGACGGTGTCGGCACCAAGCTGAAGCTGGCCCACCAGCTGAACCGCCACGATACGATCGGCATCGATCTGGTCGCGATGTGCGTGAACGACGTGCTGGTGCAGGGCGCCGAGCCGCTGTTCTTCCTGGACTACTTCGCCACCGGCAAGCTGGACGTGGATACCGCCGCGGCGGTCGTGGGCGGCATCGCCAACGGCTGCACCGAGGCCGGCTGCGCACTGATCGGCGGCGAAACCGCTGAAATGCCCGACATGTATGCCCCGGGCGAGTACGATCTGGCCGGCTTCACCGTGGCCGCGGTGGAAAAGAGCGAACTGAAGGATGGCGCCAGCGTGGCGGCCGGCGATTTGCTGATCGGCATCGCCTCGTCCGGCCCGCACTCCAACGGCTACTCGCTGGTCCGCCGCATCTACGACCGCGCCGGGCGTCCGGCCGATCTTGAGCTGGAAGGCGGCGTGAAGCTGGTCGACGCGCTGATGGCACCGACCCGGTTGTACGTCAAGCCGATCCTGTCGCTGCTGAAGTCGCACGGCGATGCCATCCATGGCATGGCCCACATCACCGGTGGCGGACTGACCGAGAACATCATCCGGGTGGTCCCGGACGGCCTCGGCCTGGACATCCAGGCGGCCTCGTGGACGCTGCCGCCGGTGTTCCAGTGGCTTCAGAAGGAAGGCGCGGTCGCCGACAGCGAAATGTGGCGCACCTTCAACTGCGGCATCGGCTTCGTGCTGATCGTCGCGCCGGACCAGGTCGAGGCGGTGTCCGCCGCGGTCACCGCCCAGGGCCTGGATCACTGGACCATCGGCCAGGTCGTCACCACCGAAGGCGCCGAGCGCGTCCGCATCGCCTGACCCCTGCAGAGGAGCCCGCATGGACGCAATGCCCCCATCCCCTTCGAACCCGGTGCCGCCGCCGCTGCTGACGGCACCCGTATTCGGCCCGCAGGACGCCAGCCATCTGCGGGCGCTGTCCATCGGCCACTACGTGGTTGGTGCGCTCATCGCACTGTTCTCGCTGATCTTCATCATCCACATCGTGCTGGGCGTGAGCGCCCTGACCGGGGCATTGCCGCTGAGCTCGGAGGGGCAGCCCTCATCGCCCGCCGAGCAGCGGATGTTCGGCTGGATGTTCACCATCATCGGCAGCGTGATCGTGGTGGGCGGCGTCACCCTGGGGGCCTTCGTCGCCTACGCCGGGCGCTGCCTGGCGCAGCGCCGCCGTTACGTACTGTGCCTGGTGGTCGCGGGCCTGTCCTGCCTGTTCACCCCGGTGGGCACGGTGCTGGGGGTGTTCACCCTGATCGCCCTGCTCCGCCCCCAGGTGAAAGCCGTGTTCGACACTCCGTCGGCAAGCGTTTGAGCCGCCTGGGTTGCCGGTAATGAACGCCCCCCGCCGCATCGCCGTGCTCGCCTCCGGGCGCGGCAGCAACCTGCAGGCCATCCTGGATGCCATCGCGTCGGGCCGCCTGCCGGCCGACGTGGTGGGCGTGTTCTCCGACCGCCCCGATGCCGCGGCCCTGCAGCGGGTCGATCCTTCCCGGCGCTGGGCGCATGCACCGAAGGAATTCAGCGATCGTGCCGCCTACGAGCTGGCCCTGGGCGACGCGGTTGCCGCCTCCGCTCCGGACTGGATCGTCTGCGCCGGCTACATGCGCATTCTCGGCGCTGGCTTCGTGCAGCGCTTCAACGGTCGCCTGGTCAACATCCACCCGTCGCTGCTGCCGCTGTACAAGGGCCTGCATACGCACGCGCGGGCGCTGGAAGCCGGCGATGCCGAGCATGGCGCAAGCGTGCATCTGGTGGTGCCGGAGCTGGACGCGGGCACGGTGCTGGCGCAGGCGCGCGTGCCGGTGCTGGCAGGCGACGATGCACAGACCCTTGCCGAGCGCGTGCTGGCGGTGGAACACCCGCTGCTGATCGCCAGCCTGCAGCTGCTGTGCGATGGCCGGCTGGCTGAACGGGAAGGACAGGCGATCTTCGACGGTCACCCCCTGTTTAGGCCGCTGGCCCTAGATTCCGCCGGAAACCTGAACCGATAACGTTCTGCACACGCCCCGCTGACTGCGGGGCTGGCATCCTGCCCCACTCCTGCGGCCCCTGTCCCCCATGAAGACCACGACGCTGCTGTGCACGCCCCTGCTGTTGTCGCTTGCCGTGTTGCCTGGCGTCGGCTGGGGCCAGGCACAGCCCTCTGCCGACCCGGCAGCTCCGTCGCAGGCCCCAGCCGCACCGGCCGTGCCCATGCTGCCCGCGCTGGCCTGGGAACCGCCGCCGCTGCAACCGTTCACCGCTACCTACCAAGCCTTCTACAAGGGCAAGGAAGCCGGCGATGCCACCATGCAGGTCACCCATACCGGCGGCAACCAGTGGCGGGTGGACATGCAGGTGGTGGGCCGCCGCGGCTTTGCCAGCGTGCTCGGCCTGAACATCGAGCAGAGCACGGTGTTCGAGGAGCGCGGCGGCGTCTATGCGCCGCTGAGCCAGAGCACGGTGCGCAAGGGCCTGTTCCTGGGCAAGAAGGCCGTCGGCACCTATAACTGGCAGGCCGGCACCGCGCAGTGGACCGGCGATGTGAAAAAGGATCGCGCGCAGCCCATTCCGCTGCAGGCCGGCGATCAGAGCGCCCTGCTGATCAACCTGGCGATCATGCGTGATGCCCGCCCGGGCGTGGCCATGCACTACCGCTACGTCGACATGGGCAAGGTGCGCCAGCACGACTACCAGGCCGCGCCGCAGACCGAGAACGTCGAGGTCGGCGACCTGTCCTACAACGCGCTGCGGGTATACCGCAGCAACGGCGGCAACAACGAAACCATTCTCTGGATCGCCAACGGTGTCCCCACCCCGGTGCGCATCCTGCAACGCGAAGATGGCGAAGACCGCGTCGATCTCCGCCTGATCGAATACCAAGGAGTCTGAGCATGAACACCCTCTCCCGCCCCCTGACGTGGATCGCCGCTGCCACCCTGTCGATGGCCAGCCTGCCGGCGATGGCCCTGGAGCCGTTCAAGGCCGACTATCTGGCCAGCTACATGGGCATGCAGGCCAACGGCACCATGACGCTGGCCAGTGAAGGCAGCAACAAGTGGCGCTACAGCCTGCAGGTGAAAAACCAGCTGGCCGACCTGAGCCAGAGCACCGTGTTCGAGGAAGTGCGCGGCCAGCTGCGTCCGCTCAGCAGCCAGGACCGCTCGGCGCTGCTGGTGAAGAAGCGCAACGTGCAGGCCAACTACAACTGGACCAGCAACCAGGCCACCTGGACCGGCGACATCAAGCCGGACCGCGCCGGACCGATCGCCCTGAAGGCCGGCGACATGGATGCGCTGCTGATCAATCTGGCCATCGCCCGCGACCTGGCAGCCGGCAAGCCGTTGACCTACCGCATGGTCGACGAGGGCCGGATCAAGAACATGACCTACCGCGTGATCGGCAAGGAATCGATCACCGTGGGCGGCAAGAGCTACGAGGCGACCAAGGTGTCGCGTGCCGATGGCAACAAGGAGCTGATCGCCTGGATCGTGCCGGAGTTTCCGGTGCCGGCGCGCATGCTGCAGCGGGAAAGCGGCCGCGACGCGCTGGACCTGACCATCCGATCGATGAACTGAGTGCCGGGGGTCGGATCCCATCCCCTCGGGGATGGGCTCTGACCCCGGCCCCGCACAAGGAAAACGCCCGCTTGCGCGGGCGTTTTTCATTTCTTCTCTTCGGCCGGTTTGAACTCGGTGCGGCAGTCCACCCGGATCTGCTCACCGCTTCCGCGCCAGACGAACGTGCGGCAATGGCGGTTGCCTTCCTGGCTGTCGTTCACCGACACGGCATAGAACGACTGGATGATCTCGTCACGCGATACCGTGCCGTCACCGTTCCAGTCCATGTCCTTCTGCTCGATGCCGCGGGTGATGGCGATATCGGCGTACCAGGCATACCCCAGCCACGCCAGCACGATCAGCACCAGCGCCAGCAGCGCCTTGCGACGCGGGCTGAATTTTCCGCGAAGGATCATGGCACGCGCCGGATGGTGGCACCGAGCGAAGACAGCTTCTCTTCGATGTTCTCGTAGCCGCGATCGAGGTGGTAGATGCGATCGATGGTGGTATCGCCGCTGGCCATCAGGCCGGCCAGGATCAGCGATGCCGATGCACGCAGGTCGGTGGCCATGACCGGCGCGCCGCTCAGGTGCTCGCTGCCACGCACGATCGCGGTATGGCCTTCGACCTGGATGTCCGCGCCCAGGCGCAGCAGCTCGTTGACGTGCATGAAACGGTTCTCGAAGATCGTTTCGTTGATCACGCCGACGCCGTCGGCCACGCAGTTGAGCGCCATGAACTGCGCCTGCATGTCGGTCGGGAATGCCGGATACGGCGCGGTGGTCAGGTTCACCGCCTTCGGCCGCTTGCCCTGCATGTCCAGGGTGATGCTGTCCTCGGTGGTCTCGATCCGGGCGCCCGCCTCGACCAGCTTGGACAGCACCGCGTCCATGGTGTTCGGACGTGCGCGGTTGACCGTGACCTTGCCGCCGGTCATCGCGGCGGCCACCAGGAAGGTGCCGGTCTCGATGCGGTCGGGCAGCACTTCATGACGGCCACCGGAGAGGCGCTCCACGCCTTCGATCACCAGGCGGGCGGTGCCGAGGCCCTCGATCTTCGCACCCAGAGCGATCAGGCAATGGGCCAGATCGGTCACCTCCGGCTCCATCGCGCAGTTGTCGAGGATGGTGGTGCCTTCGGCCAGCACCGCGCCCATCAGCACGTTCTCGGTCCCGGTCACGCTCACCATGTCGAAGGTGAAGTGGCCACCCTTCAAGCGCTTGGCCGAAGCCTTGATGAATCCGTTCTCGACCACGATGTCGGCACCAAGCGCCTGCAGGCCCTTGATGTGCTGGTCGACCGGACGCGAGCCGATGGCACAGCCACCGGGCAGCGACACTTCGGCCGCACCGAAACGGGCCAGCAGCGGACCCAGCACCAGGATCGACGCACGCATGGTCTTGACCAGTTCGTACGGCGCCACGTGCTGGTTCACCGCACGCGGGTCGACCACGATCGCGCTGCCGCGCGACAGCGTGCCCTGGTCGATGGTGACCTTGGCGCCCAGTTCGCCCAGCAGCTTCACCGTGGTGACCACATCGTGCAGGTGGGGCACGTTGGTGATCTCCACCGGCTCATCGGCCAGCAGGGTCGCGCAGAGGATGGGGAGGACGGCGTTCTTGGCGCCGGAGATGCTCACTTCACCGTGCAGCGCAGCGCCGCCGGTCACAACGATCTTGGCCATGGGGTTCGGGATCTTCTGCGGTTCAGCCGGCTTCGGCCGGGGTCACGGTTTTCAGCGCCAGCGCGTGGATCGCGCCGCCCATCAGGTCGCCCAGCGTGGCATAGACCATGCGGTGGCGGGCCAGCGGCATCTTGCCGGCAAAGGCGTCGCAGACCACGGTCGCTTCGAAATGCACGCCATCGTCGCCCCGCACATCGGCGCGGGCGCCAGGCAGGCCGGTTTCGATCAGGTTGCGGATGGTGTCGGCGTCCAACGGGCTTTCCTAATAAAATGAACCCTCATTCTACTTCCGCTGCGTGGCGTCCGCATGGCCGAGTCCCTCCCGCCCCCCCGTTCCGTCGAGCCGGCCGCCCTGGTGGCCAGCGGCCGCCGCGTGTTCGAGATCGAGCAGCAGGCACTGCAGGCGGTCGCCGAGCGCCTGGGCGAGCCCTTCCAGAAGGCCTGCCAGGTGATCCTGGGCAGCCGCGGGCGGGTGGTCGCCACCGGGATGGGCAAGTCAGGCCATGTGGCGCGCAAGATCGCCGCAACCCTGGCGTCCACCGGTACCCCGGCGTTCTACGTGCACCCGGGCGAGGCCGGCCATGGCGACCTGGGCATGATCACCGAAGCCGACGTGGTACTGGCCCTGTCCTATTCGGGCGAATCGGACGAAGTGCTGATGCTGCTGCCGGTGCTCAAGCGCCAGGGCAACGTGCTGATCTCCATGACCGGCCGCCCGCAGTCCAGCCTGGCGACCGCCGCCGACGTCCACCTGGACGTCAGCGTGCCGGCCGAGGCCTGCCCGCTGGCGCTGGCTCCGACCTCGAGCACCACCGCCTCGCTGGCGATGGGCGACGCGCTGGCGGTGGCCCTGCTGGATGCGCGCGGCTTCACCGCTGACGATTTCGCCCGCTCGCATCCGGCCGGCAGCCTTGGCCGTCGCCTGCTGCTGCATATCACCGACGTCATGCATACCGGTGCCGATCTGCCCAAGGTCGATGCCGGCGCCAGCCTCAGCGAAGCCCTCGTGGAGATGAGCCGCAAGCGCCTGGGCATGACCGCCGTGGTCGATGCCGAGGGCGTGCTGATCGGCCTGTTCACCGACGGTGACCTGCGCCGGGCACTGGACAGTGCGCTGGACGTGCGCACGGCAAAGATCGCCGATGTGATGACGCGCAACCCCCGCACCATCGGAGCCGACCAGCTGGCGGTGGAGGCCGCCCGCCAGATGGAAACCCAGCAGATCAACGGCCTGATCGTGGTCGATGACCAGGGCCGCGCCGTCGGCGCCCTGAACATTCATGACCTGTTGCGGGCCCGGGTGGTTTAACCGACAGTCCGTAGACCCCATTCAGTCTGTAACCCCACACCTGCCCTGATCGAGTTCAACGTCCTGATGCCCTGGTCCCCCCTGCCCGCCTTCCCCGCCCACCTGCATGCCGCTGCGGCGCGGATCCGCATGGCCTGCTTCGACGTGGACGGCACCCTCACCGACGGTCGGCTGTACTACGACCAGGACGGCAACGAGAGCAAGGCGTATTTCGTGCAGGATGGCCTGGGCCTGAAACTGCTGCAGCAGCACGGCATCCACCCCGTGCTGATCACCGCGCGCAACAGCCAGTCCGCGCTCAGGCGCGGTGCCGATCTCGGCATTGATACCCACATCGCCGTGGGCGACAAGCTGGCCAGCGTGCAGGCTCTGTGTGCCCAGCGCGGCATCGGCCTGGAACAGGTCGCCTTCCTTGGCGATGACCTGCCGGATCTGGCGCCCCTGGGTGCGGTCGGCCTGGCCGTGGCGCCGGCCAATGCCCATCCGTGGATCGCCGAACGCGTGCACTGGCAGACCCGTTCCGAAGGCGGGCGCGGCGCGGCGCGTGAGCTGTGCGACGTTCTGCTGGCCGCGCAGGGTCATGTCGCGTCGGTCCTGGCGAGGTACGGCGCATGAACGCACCGACCGTGAACTGGCGCACCGTGCTAGGCATCGGCCTGCTGCTGGCGGCCCTGCTCAGCAGCTGGGCCGCGCTGCGCAACCGCGACAAGGGCCCGGCCCAGAGCGGCCAGGAAGTCGGCGTGGATTACATCCTGCACGACTTCCAGATCGTCGCCCTGGACGAGCAGGGCAAGGAATCGACCACCCTGCGCGCGCCGCGGCTGGAGCGGCAGCGCGGCGACCAGACCATCAACATCGCCACGCCGCTGTTCGAGATGCCCGACAAGGACGGCAGGCACTGGACCCTGCGCGCGGAGACCGGCTGGCTGAGCGCCAAGGGTGACGAACTGAAGCTGCGCGGCAAGGTGGCGGGTGACAGTCCGGCTGCCCCCGGCGTCGTGCCGACCACCTTCCGCACCGACCACCTGGACGTGTTCCCCAAGGAGAGCCGGGCCCGGACCGACGCCCTGGTGACCATGACCCGCCCCGGCATGGAGCAGTCCGGCGTCGGGTTCGAGGTGGATTCGAAGAACAACACGTATCATTTCCTCAGCCAGTCCAAGGGTCGCTACACGCCCAGACGCTGATTCCGCCGCCCGGCCCGCGACGTCCCTGGACAGGCGCGGCGCCGGCAGCCCCCACCCGCCGCTGCCCTCCTGACCGGGCAGCCACCACCGGCAGAACGGACCCCGATGAAGATCCCCTTTGCAGCCATGCTCGCACTCAGTCTTCTTGTCCCCGCCCTCGCGCAGGCGAAGTCGACCGACCGCAACGAGCCCATGAACATCGATGCCGGTGCACAGAACGGCATGCTCACCGGCGACGGCAAAACCGTGCTGTCGCAGGGCGTGATCATCACCCAGGGCACGCTGGACCTGCGCTCGTCCGAAGCGGAGATCTATCTCAAGGACGGCGAGCCGGTGCGTGTGGTGTTCACCGGCAAGCAGGCGAAGTTGAAGCAGCAGCTTGATGACGGCACCTGGATGGATGCGCTCGCCGACCGCATCGACTACGACATCAAGACCGAGATCATCACCCTCACCGGCAACTACAAGGTCACCAGCGCGCGCGGCACCAACGCCGGCCAGCGCATGGTCTACAACACCCGTACCGGCGAGATGAACTCCGGCGGCGACGGCAGCCGCGTGCGCACCGTTATCCCGCCCAAGAACAAGACGCCTGCCGCCACCACCACGCCGGCGCAGCCGGCCGGGAGCCGGAAGTAATGCTCGTCGCCAAGGGCCTGCGCAAGCGCTATAAGCAACGTGAGGTCGTCAAGGACTTCGGGCTCACCCTCGAAGCGGGCGAAGTGGTCGGCCTGCTCGGCCCCAACGGTGCCGGCAAGACCACCTGCTTCTACATGATCGTCGGCCTGGTTGCCGCCGATGCCGGCAGCATCGTGCTCGATGGCAAGGACATCACCGGCGATCCGATGTACACCCGTGCCAAGCAGGGCGTGGGCTACCTGCCGCAGGAGCCTTCGGTGTTCCGCAAGCTGACCGTGGCCGACAACATCCGCCTGGTGCTGGAACTGCGCGAGGATCTGGACTCGGCGGGCCGCGAGCGCGAGTTGAGCAGCCTGCTGGACGAACTGCAGCTGGGCCATGTGTCCGAACAGCTTGGCGCCAGCCTGTCCGGCGGCGAGCGCCGCCGCTGCGAAATCGCCCGCGCGCTGGCGGCGCAACCCCGGCTGATCCTGCTCGACGAACCGTTTGCCGGTGTCGATCCGATCTCGGTTGGCGAGATCCAGCGCATCGTCACCCACCTCAAGCAGCGCGGCATCGGTGTGCTGATCACCGACCACAACGTGCGCGAGACCTTGGGAATCTGCGACCGCGCGTATATCCTCGCCGAGGGCACCGTACTGGCCCAGGGTTCGCCGGAATCGATCCTGGACAATGCCGACGTACGTCGCGTCTACCTTGGGGACTCGTTCAAGCTGTGACCGCAGCTGCCGGGTTCCATTCCCCCTCTTCGGCACAGGCATGAAGACTCGGCTGCAGACATCGTTGGGACAGCAGTTGGTGCTCACGCCCCAGCTGCAGCAGGCGATCAAGCTGCTGCAGATGTCCAGCACCGAGCTGGAACTGGAGATCGCCCAGGCGGTGGAGAGCAATCCGCTGCTGGACTGGGCCGAAGGCAACGAGAGCGATGCCGCTGCCGGCGACGATGGCAACGGCGATGACGCCCCGCCCGAACGCGCCGACGCCGGCCCGGAGGACGACTGGGCAACGGCGGAACCGGACTGGAGCACCGCCGGCAGCGGCGGCAGCGGCGGCAGCTTCGACGACGATGACGACAGCGGCAGCGCGGCCGAACGCGTGGCCGAAACCGAGACCCTGGCCGACCACCTGCTGTGGCAGCTGCACCTGTCGCATCTGTCCGCACGCGACCGCAGCATCGGGGCTGCCCTGATCGACGCCCTGGACGACGATGGCTACCTGCGCGAACCGCTGTCCACCATCGCCGAAACCCTGCTGCCGGCGATCCACGCCGGCGAGGACGAGATCCTCACCGTACTGCACCAGATCCAGCGCTTCGATCCGGTCGGAGTAGCGGCACGCAGCTTGGGCGAATGCCTGCAGCTGCAACTGGACGTACTGGCGGCCGACACACCTGGCCTTGCCCTGGCACGCCAGGTCGCTGCCGGGCCGCTGGAGCGGCTGCCGCGCAGCGGCGTGGTTGGGCTGGCGCACGAACTCCGGCAGCCCCTGGCCGATGTCGAGACCGCCGTGGCCCTGCTGCGGTCGCTGGACCCGCGCCCGGGCACCCAGATCGCGCCGCTGTCGCCGGACACCTACGTGGTGCCGGACGTAGTCGTCTGGCGGCAGAACGGCGTGTGGCGCGCCGCGCTGGCCGGCCATGCCGGGCCGAAGGTGGTCATCCACCGCGGTTACGAACAGATGATCCGCCGCTGCGGTGAGGCCGACGCCGGCTACCTGCGCGCCCAGCTGCAGGAGGCGCGCTGGCTGCTGAAAGGTCTGCAGCAGCGTGGCGAGACCCTGCTGCGGGTGGTGCGCTGCCTGATCCTGCAGCAGTCCGGCTTCCTGGAGTTCGGCGAACAGGCACTGCGCCCGCTCACCCTGCGTGAGATCGCCACCGAACTGGGCCTGCACGAATCCACCATTTCGCGGGCGATCGCCCGCAAGCATGTCCGGACCCCACGCGGCACCCTGCCGCTGCGCGCCTTCTTCGCGTCGGGAATCGATACCGAAGGCGGCGGTGAGGCATCCAGCACCGCCATCCAGGCAATGATCCGGCGCCTGATCGATGACGAAAACCCGCGCAAGCCCCTTTCTGACGCCAAGCTGGCTGACCTGCTCAAATCGTCGGGAATTCCAGTGGCGCGACGCACCGTGGCGAAGTATCGTGAAGCCATGAACATTTCCGCCTCGCACGAAAGGGTCAGAATCGCTTGACGCACCGCCGCGCCCGGCGGAGAGGTTCATTGGCACATCCGAACACAGGAGAAACCCGATGCGCATCGAAACGTTTGGCAAAGACGTCGAAGTCACCCCGGCCCTGCAGTCCTATGTAGAGGAGAAGCTGGCCCGGATCGGAAAGCACTTCGACCAGCACTGCGAAGCGCGGGTGACCCTCAAGCTGCAGAAGACCGAACACCACGTCGACGCCAGCCTCAACATTCCCGGCCAGACCCTGCACGCCGAGGCCGGCGGCCAGACCATGTATGCCGCGATCGACCTGCTTGCGGACAAGCTTGACCGCCTGGTGATCAAGCACAAGGAGAAAAAACAGCAGCACGCACCGCTGCCGGTGGGTGACAATGGCGGCTGATCGCCACCGTTCCCCGCAGACATGCCCCTGACTGACCTCCTGGCGGCCGTGCAGACCCAGCTCTGCACGGCCACCGACCGCGACAGCGTCCTCAAGGCCGCGGCCGGGTTGCTGGCCTGCCGCCAGGCCAATGCCGAACAGATCTATCTGAACCTGTGCCAGCGTGAGGCGCTGGGCAGCACCGCGATCGGTTGCGGCATCGCCATTCCGCATGGCCGCGCGCCGACCCTGGACCGCCCACGCGGCGCCCTGCTGCGACTGGAGACCCCCGTCGACTTCGGGGGCGACGAGCCGGTCGACCTGGTGTTCGCGATGGCCGTTCCGGCCCACTACACCCATCAGCACCTGATGCTGCTGTCCGAACTGGCCGAACTGTTCTCCGCCCCCGCCATCCGCGAGGCGCTGCGCGCCGCCGGCGACGCGCGGGCACTGCGTCAGGCCCTGGATCTCACGCCCCCGGCGAGTGCCGCATGAATACCAGCATCACCGCACGCGAACTGTTCGAACAGCAGCGCGAACGCCTGGGCCTGCGCTGGGTGGCGGGAAAATCCGGCGAGAAGCGCGAGCTTGAGGCCGGCAACACCGTCTCCCGCCGGCCCTCGCTGGCGGGCTACCTCAATGCGATCTACCCCAACAAGGTGCAGATCCTGGGCACCGAGGAACTGTCCTGGCTGGACGCGCTGGAACCGCGCCAGCGCTGGGAGACGATCGAAAAGCTCATGCAGTCGCACCCGCTGGCGCTGGTGATTACCCGCAACCAGCCCTGTCCGGAAGACCTGCGCGCGGCCGCCGACGAGTCGGGCACGCCGCTGTGGGTATCTCCCAAGCGCGGCCACGAACTGCTCAATCATCTGTCCTACCACCTGGCACGCACGCTGGCGCCGCGCGTGATCCTGCACGGCGTGTTCATGGAGATCTACTCCATCGGCGTACTGATCACCGGCGAAGCCGGGTCGGGCAAGAGCGAGCTGGCGCTGGAACTGCTCAGCCGTGGCCACCGCCTGGTGGCCGATGATGCACCTGAATTCACCCAGATCGCGCCGGACGTGCTCGACGGCACCTGCCCGGAACTGCTGCAGGACCTGCTGGAAGTACGCGGCCTGGGCGTGCTGAACGTGCGCGAGATGTTCGGCGACACGGCTGTAAAGAAGAACAAGTACCTTCGGCTGATCGTCCACCTGACCAAGCCGATGACCGAGCCCACTCCGCATGGCTACGAACGCCTGACAGGCGATTCCGGTACCCGCCATGTGCTGGACCTGGACGTGCCGCTGATCACGCTGCCGGTGATGCCCGGCCGCAACCTAGCCGTGCTGACCGAGGCGGCCACCCGCCTGCATATCCTGCGGACCAAGGGCATCGACCCGGCCGCGATGTTCATCGCGCGCCACAGCAACCTGCTGGAACGGCGAACACCCTGATTTCCCTGGCCTTCGAAGAGTCTGTCCATGAGCACCGCTGCCCCCACCGCCCCGACCCTGATCATCGTCAGCGGCCTGTCCGGCTCGGGTAAATCCGTCGCCCTGAAGACGTTCGAGGACCAGGACTACTACTGCTCGGACAACCTGCCGATCCAGCTGCTGCCGGACTTCGTGCGCAGCCTGCTGGCCCACCATGACGGCGCCGCGCCGCGCCGGCTGGCGGTCGGCATCGACGTGCGCGGCCAGGCCGACCTGAGCCAGCTGGCCAACTGGCGGCAACTGGCCACCGATGCTGGCGTGGAAACCAAGGTGCTGTTCTTTGAAGCCAGCGACGAGGCGGTGCTCAAGCGCTATGCCGACACCCGTCGCCGCCATCCACTCAGCCAGCTCGGTCTGTCATTGCCGGAAGCGATCGCCCGCGAGCGCGAACTGATCGCACCGCTGCGCCAGGAGGCCGACGCGATCATCGACACCAGCGCGCTCAACGTGCACCAGCTGCGCCGCCGCATCATCACCGAGTTCACGCTGGACCACGCAACCCGCCTGTCGCTGCTGTTCGAATCGTTCGCCTACAAGCGTGGCGTGCCGGCCGAAGCGGATTTCGTCTTCGATGCGCGGGTGCTGCCCAATCCGCACTGGGATCCCGAGCTGCGTGCGCTCAGTGGCCGCGAGCCGGGCGTGCGCGACTACCTGGAAGCCCAGCCGGACGTGCAGTGCTACCTCGCACAGCTGATGGGTTTTCTCGACACCTGGCTGCCGAAGCTGGGCGACGGCACACGCAGCTACGTGACCGTGGCCTTCGGCTGCACCGGCGGCAAGCACCGCTCGGTCTATCTGGCCGAACGGATGGCCCGGCATGCCCGCGAAATGGGCTGGGAAGACGTGGCCACCTATCACCGCGAGCAGGATTGAGAGGCCCGGCCGGGGTGCGCCCGACCGCCCCGCGGAGAGGCGGGATGGGCCAGCAGGCGGGGGACGCTGAATACGGGACACAGTGCCCCTCATCTGCGGCTATCGCCAATTCACCTTGACCTGTTAACGTGCAGTAATGACCTGTGGCATTCTCCTCGTAACACATCCCGGGGTCGGCGCCGCCCTGCTTGACGTGGCGACCCGGCTCCTGCGGCAGCTGCCGTTGAAGACCGAAGCTTTCGAAGTACCGTTCGACGCAGACCTGGATGCTCTGCTCCCCCTCGCCTCGGCCGCGCTGCGGCGGGTTGATGGTGGAGAAGGCGTGCTGATCCTGACCGACCTGTACGGCGCCAGCCCCGCCAACCTTGCCGGGCAGCTGGCCCGGCTGGGGACCCCGGTTCGCCGGGTGTCGGCGCTGAGCCTGCCGATGTTGCTGCGGGTGATGAATTATCCGGAACAGGCACTGGATCAACTGCCCGCCACCGCTGCGGCGGGTACCCGTAATGGAGCGATAGTCGACGATGCTTGAACGAGAACTCACCGTCAGCAACCGCCTGGGCCTGCATGCCCGGGCCACCGCCAAGCTGGTGCAGACCCTGGCACCGTTCCGGTGCAACGTGACCATGGCTGCCAAGGGCCGCGAGATCAACGCCAAGAGCATCATGGGCGTGATGCTGCTCGCTGCCGGCCAGGGCACCCCGGTCACCGTGCGCATCAGTGGCGAAGACGAAGCCGCCGCGATGGACGCGGTGGTCGACCTGTTCGAACGCCGCTTCGACGAGGACAGCTGATCGTGCCGCGCGCCCGCGCCGGCCAGCTCCCTTCCGGCCAACGGCCGGTCCAGCTGCTGGCTGGTCATGGCGCTGCGCGGGGTTCGGCGATGGGGCGTGCACGCGTGCGCCTGCCGCATGCGCTGGACGTTGCCGAACAGCGCGTGGCACCGCAGCAGATCGAAACCGAGCTGACGCGCCTGCATCACGCCGTGGATGCCGCGCGCGCGGAGATGCATGAGCTTCGGCAGCGCCTGCACGGCGCACTGAACCAGGAAGTAGGCGAATTCCTCGATCTGCACGCGCTGCTGCTGGACGACCCGGAGCTGCTGTTCGGCCTGGATGAGCTGATCCGCAGCGGCCCGTACAGCGCCGGATACGCCCTGCGCCTGCAGCGCGACCGCCTGGCCAAGGTCTTCGATGGCATGGACGATGCCTACCTGAAGAGCCGCATGGACGATCTGGATCATGTGATCGGCCGCATTCACGCCTTCCTGCAGCCGGAGCGTGCGCCGGTGATGAAGGGGCTGGCCGGTGAGATCCTGGTCTGCGACAACATCGCGCCGTCCGAGCTGGCACAACTGCAGGCACAGGGCGTCGTGGGCATCGTCACCGCCGCCGGCAGCGCGCTGTCGCACAGCGCCATCCTCGCCCGCAGTCTGCACCTGCCACTGATCGTCAACGTTCCGCAGCTGCTCAGCCGCGTTGCCGATGGCGACGTGCTGATCGTCGATGGCGCCGACGGCAGCATCACCGTCAACCCGCAGGCCGACAACCTGCGTGACTATCGCGCACGACTGAAGGAACACGCCCGCGAGCAGCGGGAGCTCGGACGCCTGCGCAGCAAACCCAGCCGTACCCGCGACCAGGTCGACATCGCCCTGCTGGCCAACGCCGAATCGCTGGAGGACGTAACCCAGGCCCACGCCCTCGGCGCGCAGGGACTGGGTCTGTACCGCACGGAATTCCTGTTCCTGCAGCGCAACGAGCTGCCGGACGAGGAAGAACAGTTCCGGACCTACCGCGACGCCGCGCTGGGCATGAGCGGGCGGCCGGTGACCATCCGCACCCTCGATCTGGGTGCGGACAAAGCGGATCGTACCGGCCTGACCCTGAGCAACGAAGAGAACCCGGCGCTTGGCCTGCGGGGCGTGCGCCTGTCGCTGGCACGGCCGAAAGTGGCCGACACCCAGCTGCGGGCGATTCTGCGTGCCTCGGCCTATGGCAAGCTGCGGGTGCTGGTGCCCATGATCAGCACGCGAGAAGAGCTGCTGGCCGTGCGCCGGCGCATGCTCAAGCTGTCCGAACAACTGCGCGCGGAAGGGCACATGGTGGCCGACCACGTGCCGCTGGGGGCGATGATCGAAGTACCCGCCGCTGCTCTGGCGCTGGAGAGCTTCATCGACCTGGTCGACTTCCTGTCGATCGGCACCAATGACCTGGTGCAGTACCTGCTCGCGGCCGACCGCAACAACGAGGCGCTGGGCGAACTCTACTCGCCGCTGCACCCGGCGGTGCTGCGCCTGCTGCAGATGGTGATCGAGACCGGCGCACGCCATCGTGTGCCGGTGGCGGTGTGCGGCGAGATCGCGGGGGACGCACGCATGGCGCCGCTGCTGCTGGCACTGGGCCTGACCGAGTTCAGCCTGCATCCGGGCACGCTGCTGGAAGTCCGCCGCGCGATCCGCGAGGCCGACCTGGCATCCCTGCGCGCCCGCGCTCCGAAGCTGCTGGCCGCGCGGGACCGTCGCGGCATCGAGCGCTGGCTGGCACTGGTGGCCGATACGCCCTGACGGCCGCGCTGCGCGCTCGCCGGGCCATGCCCGGCGGAATTCATGGACCCCGCTGGCCGCAGACACCGGGGTATGCGTTGAAACATCCCCTTGCGATAATGACGCGCTGAACACCCTTGTTGCCGCATCCTTGCCAGGATCGCGGCTTTTCTTATCCCGCGGGAGCTGCGATGGCTGAAGCTGTACGCCACGACAAGACTGCGCGCCAACTGCGGATGCTGTCCGATGCACTGGACAGTGGCCGGCTGGGACCGGTGCGTCGCCTGGTCAATACTCTGGCCCCCGCCGAGATCGGCAACCTGCTCGAATCGCTGCCGCCGGGAAAGCGCGAAGTCGTGTGGGGCCTGGTCGATCCGGAAGATGACGGCGAGGTGCTGGTCCACGTCGGCGACGACGTGCGCGAGAGCCTGCTCGCGGACATGGACCCGGACGAGATCATCGCCGCGGTCGAAGACCTGGACATCGACGACCTGGCCGATCTGGTCGAGGACCTGCCGGACACGGTCATCGACGAAGTCCTCAAGTCGATGGACCGCGAGAACCGCGAGCGCCTCGAGCAGGTCCTGTCCTACCCCGAGGACAGCGCTGGCCGCCTGATGAACCCGGACGTGGTGACCGTGCGCGCCGACGTCAACGTCGACGTGGTGCTGCGCTACCTGCGCCTGCGCGGCGAACTTCCGGACCATACCGACCACCTGTTCGTGGTCAGCCGCCGCCATCAGTATCTTGGCCGTGTCTCGCTTGCAGCGCTGGTCACCCATGAAGACACCACGCCGATCAACCGGTTGATCGACGACGAACAGCCGGCGATCGATGTCGGCGAGAGCGACCAGGAGGTCGCCCGCCAGTTCTCCGACCATGACTGGATTTCCGCGCCGGTGGTGGACGACAACAACATTCTGGTCGGCCGCATCACCATCGATGACGTGGTCGACATCATCCGTGGCCAGGCCGAGCACCAGGCGCTGGGCGCCGCCGGCCTGGACGAGGACGAGGATCTGTTCAGCCCGGTGTGGCGCGCGATGCGCCGTCGCCTGATGTGGCTGTCGGTGAACCTGTGTACCGCCTTCCTCGCCTCCAGCGTGGTCGGTCACTTCGAAGGCACGATCGACAAGCTGGTGGCGCTGGCGGTGCTCATGCCCATCGTCGCCGGCCTCGGCGGCAACGCAGGCACGCAGGTGCTGGCGTTGATGGTGCGCGGCCTGGCGCTGGGCCAGGTGGGCGCATCCAATGCACGCACCCTGCTGTGGAAGGAAGTGCGGGTGGCACTGCTCAACGGCCTGTTGCTGGGTTCCGTGCTGGGCCTGATCGTGCTGGCCTGGTTCCATTCGCCGGGGTTGTCGGCGGTGATCGCCATCGCGCTGACCTTCAACCTGCTGTTCGCCGCGCTGGCCGGTGTGCTGGTGCCGCTGACCCTGAAACGTTTCGGCTTCGATCCGGCCTTGGCCAGCGGTATTTTCCTGACCGCCGTGACCGATTCGATGGGCTTCTTCACCTTCCTCGGCCTGGCCACCCTGGTGCTGCTGCACTGACCGACCTGCGCCCTGCCGCCGGTCGGGGCGCGGGGCCCATTCCCACTGGAACACCCCATGGCAACCACGATCGAAAACTACTTCCAGCCGGGTTGGCGCGACCAGTTGCATACCTGTGCCGCGTGCGAATGGAAGGGCAGTTCGCGGGCAATGGTGATGGAGCTGGACGAGGATGCCACCGAGTACGACTGCCCGGTGTGCGAGAACCCGCTGCTGGTGGTGCTGCACCCGGATCTGGCACAGGTACGGGCCGCCGCCGCCGAAGGCAACGCTGAAGCGCAGGAGCAGCTGGACATCGTCGCCAGCGCCCCCCGGCCCGAGTGACGCGCTGCACGATGCTGGCCAGGCGCGACTGGACTACCATGAAAACGATTCCAGATCAGGAAACGCGCTCATGGTTCGTCTGCTTGCACGCTGGTTGCCGCTGCTGCTGGTCCTGATGGTAGGAGGCTGCGCCAGCACCGCCGAACGGACGCACGGACGCTTCGAGGCGCGTGCGGTGAAGGTGGATGGCCGGACGGCCTATTACCAGGTGTTCATTCCCGCGGGCCTGCAGCCGCGTGGTCCGGCGCAGCAGGGTGCCGCGCCGGTCGATGTGCCCGTCATCCTGTTCCTGCACGGCTCTGGCGAGCGTGGCGGCGATGGCGTGAAGCAGACTCACGCCGGGCTCGGCCCCTACCTGCGCGACCACCGCGACTTCCCGGCGCTGGTGGTGTTCCCACAGGTTCCCGGGCACGAGGAATGGAGCGGCCGCAACAACCGGGTGGCCCTGGCCGCACTCGACGCCACCCTCGCCGAGTTCGGTGCCGACCCGGCCCGGCAGTACCTGACCGGCATGTCGATGGGCGGCTACGGCAGCTGGAACATCGCACTGGATGACCCGCGCCGTTTCGCGGCGATCGTGCCGGTCTGCGGCGCGGTGCTGGCCCCCCGCGCGGTGCGGCCGACCCTGTTCGTGGAGCAGGTCGCCAACGAAGCCGATCCGTATGCCGCGATTGCACAGCGCCTGCGGCACACGCCGATCTGGATCTTCCATGGTGCGCTTGACGATGTGGTGCCACCAGACGACGACCGCCGCCTGCACGCCGCGTTCCAGGCCACCGGCGCCGCCGACGTACGCTACACCGAGTATCCGCAAGGTAACCACAACGCCTGGGATGCCACCTACGCCGACCCGGCAATGTGGGCGTGGTTGTTCGCGCAGAAGCGCTGAGCCATAGCTTCGGTAGTTGCCAACCTTGGTTGGCACTGGCCTACCTGAAACCAACCCATTCCCCGATGTTCACTGGAAGCAGGCCCGTCCATGCTTGCTCCATGCAGAACACACGTCTCCTGCTCGGTCGTCGCTCCAGCATCGGCCTCAGCTATATCCTCAACACCGTCGTCCATGACCGCGCGCCGCTCTTCACCAACGCCGCAGCGGCCGCCTTGGCAGTCCGCGAATTCCAGCGACTGGATCAGGAAGGCTTCACCCGCTCGATTGCGTACGTGGTCATGCCCGACCACATCCACTGGCTGGTCGAACTACGTGCGGGAACGCTGGAAACCGTCATGAAGCGTTTCAAGTCGCGCACCGCCCAGCAGGTAAACCGGTTGCTGGGGCGAGTCGGGCGCTTCTGGCAGGCCTGCTATCACGATCATGCGATCCGCTCTGACGAATCGTTGCACCGGCATGCGATGTATCTGATGGGAAATCCGATCAGGGCCGGGCTGACGACGCGGCTTGGGCAATATCCCCATGCATGGTGCGAATGGGAGCTTGGCGCTTCGTGTGATCCGCTCGACAACTTGGGCGCGGATGGATAGTGCCAACCAAGGTTGGCATCTACCAGAGCGGTGCGCGGACAAGCCGCGCGGTAAGTGTGTCAACCAAGGCTGACACCTACCAGAGCGGGTGGTCAGCCCAGCAGGGTTTCCAGCACGGCCATGCGCACGGCGACGCCGTTGGCGACCTGGCGCAGCACCCACGACTGTGGGCCATCGGCCACATCGTCGGTCACTTCCACGCCGCGGTTGATCGGGCCGGGGTGCAGCACCGCGGCGTCCTTGCCGGCGCGGGCCAGGCGTTCGCGGGTCAGGCCGTACTGGTCGTGATACTGCTCCAGCGACGGCACCAGCCCTTCTTCCATGCGCTCGCGCTGCAGGCGCAGCATCATCAGTGCGTCGACCCCTTCCAGCATCGCGTCGAAATCCTCGCCCACCACGCAGCCCTTCAGGGTTTCGTCGTCCGGCAGCAGCGACTGCGGGCCACACACGCGGATCTCGCCCACGCCCAGCGTGCGCAGTGCGTGCAGGTCGGTGCGGGCGACGCGCGAGTGCTTCACGTCGCCGACGATCAACACCTTCAGCTTCGAGAAATCCGGGCCCTTGGCCTGGCGCAGGGTCAGCATGTCCAGCAGGCCCTGGGTGGGGTGCGAACTGCGTCCATCGCCGGCGTTGACGAGGGCGGTGCCCTCGCCCGCCGCTTCGGCCAGTGCCGCCACGGCACCATCATCGGGATGGCGCACCACGAAACCGCGCACGCCCATCGCTTCCAGGTTGCGCAGCGTGTCGCAGGCGGTTTCGCCCTTGCGCGTGGACGAGGTCGACGCATCGAAGTTCAGCACGTCGGCGCCCAGGCGCTGCGCGGCCAGCTGGAACGAACTGCGCGTGCGGGTGGACGGTTCGAAGAACAGCGTGCACACCGCGGAACCGGCCAGCACGTGCCGCTTGTTGCCGACGCGGCCGACCGCCGCGTCGCGGATCTGCCCCGCGCGGTCGAGCAGCTGCAGCAGGGTGTCGCGGGGCAGGCCCTCAAGAGTCAGCAGGTGGCGCAGGCGGCCGGAGGCATCGAGTTGCTGGGCGGTCATGGCGGGAATCGTGCAGTCAGGGAATGGGAGTGGCGTCGTCCGGCGAGGACAGCCAGCGGTCGATGATCACCGCCGCAGCCACCGCATCAAGCGCGGCCGCATCACGGCGGCGCTTGCGCCCTTCGGCGCGCTCGACGGCGAAGCGGCGGGCGGCTTCCACCGAGCTTGAGCGCTCGTCGATCATCACCACCGGCAGCTTGAATCGTTCCCGCAGCTGGCGGGCGAAGCCCTGCGCGCGCTTGCGGTTGGGTTGGTCCTGGCCGTCGAGCGTCAACGGATCGCCGACCACCAGGCCATCGGGCTTCCATTCCTTGATGAGGCGTTCGATCGCCGCCCAGTCCGGGCCGTTGCCGTGCACGTCGACCACGGCCACGGCACGCGCGTGCGCGGCGAAGGCACTGCCGATGGCCACACCGATCCGTCGCGCGCCGACATCGAAGCCGAGCACGGTGCCATCGCGACGGAGGGCGGCCGGCTCAGACATGGCCGCTGTAATCGGTGAGCCGGAACAGATCCACGCCGATGCGCGAGGCCGCGCCCTGCCAGCGCTGCTCCAGCGGCAGCTGGAACACCAGTTCGGCGTCGGCCGGCACGGTCAGCCAGCTGTTCTCGGAAAGCTCGCTTTCCAGCTGCCCAGCGCCCCATCCGGCGCAGCCAAGGGTCACCACGGCATTGGCCGGGCCTTCGCCGCGGGCCATTGCTTCGAGAATGTCGCGCGACGTGGTCAGGTACAGGCCTTCGCCCACCGTCAGGCTGGAATCCCAGGGCCGCGCATCGTCGTGGATGACGAACCCGCGCTCGGGATGTACCGGCCCGCCGTTGAGCACCATGCGCGCCTGCAGGTCGCCATCGCTGGTGGCGATGTCCATCTGCGACAGCACCTCGCCCAGCGTGTACTCGGACGGCTGGTTGACCAGCACGCCCATCGCCCCGTTCTCGTCGTGCTGGCAGATCAGCGCGACGCTGCGGGCAAAGGTCGCGTCGCGCAGCGACGGCAGCGCGACGAGCAGGTGATCGGCAAGGGAAGTGGGAGTTGCGGGCATGCCGCCATTCTAGCCGCTGGCCGCCCCCGATGCCTGCACCTGCCGGTCACGGCGCGCATAATGACCACCCCGTACCGCAGGAGTTCGCCTTGTCCGGATATTGCCTGATCGCCCCCGGCCACCCGGTGCACGACTACTACCACGCGCACGAGTACGGCTTCCCGCAGCGCGACGAACGCGAGCTGTTCGAGCGGCTGGTGCTGGAGATCAACCAGGCCGGCCTGAGCTGGGAGACCATCCTGAAGAAGCGGGAAGGATTCCGCGCGGCCTACGATGCCTTCGACGTGGACCGGGTCGCGGCCTATGCCGAGCAGGACATCGAGCGCCTGCTCTCGGACCCGGGCATCATCCGCAATCGCCTGAAGGTGCTTGCCGCGATCCACAACGCACAGGTGATCCAGCAGCTGCGTGCGGACCACGGCAGCTTCGCCGCCTGGCTGGACGCGCATCACCCACGCAGCAAGGCTGACTGGGTGAAGCTGTTCAAGAAGACCTTCCGCTTCACCGGCGGCGAGATCACCGGCGAGTTCCTGATGAGCCTGGGCTACCTGCCGGGTGCGCACGCCGCAGACTGCCCGGTGCATGCGCGGCTGCTGAAGCTGTCACCGCCCTGGCTGCAGGCCGTCGCCCGCTGAACTGCATCCGCCGGGCATGGCCCGGCGAACGCGGAAGGCGCGCTTACACGCCCATGTAACGGCCGGGCCGGTGGTTGAACATCAGCACCAGGCTGAGCACCACCGCGCCGATCGCCGAATACATCACCTTGGACGGCGAAAGCACGAAGAACGCGGCGATCATCAGACAGGCATCGTAGGACATCTGCACCTTGCCGGCGCTCCAGCCACGGGTGCGCTGCAGGTAGACCGCCAGGATGCCAATGCCGCCCAGGCTGGCGCGGTGGCGGATGAAGAACAGGATGCCCAGCCCCGACAGCGCGCCGCCGACGATCGCCGAGTACAGCGGATGGATGTGCGAGAAATCGATCCAGTGCGGCAGCAGATCGGTCAGTACGCCGCAGGCGGTAACCGCGGCAAAGGTCTTCAGGGTGAACTCCCAGCCCATGCGCCGCAGCGCCACCCAGTAGAAGGGCAGATTGACCAGCACGAACACCAGCCCGAAGTTCCAGCCCATGGAGTAGTGCAGCAGGAAGGCCATGCCGGCCATGCCGCCGATCATCAGCCCGCCCTTGGCAAAGATGGCCAGGCCCAGCGAGGCCACCATCGTCGCCAGCACCATGCCCTGCACGTCCTCGGCCACCGAGTGGCGCAGCGCTTTCTCGTCGGCGGTGGTACCGGCGCTGTCCGGCGGCGGAGTCAACGGACCGGCGGTGACCAGGTGGCCGTCAGCGTCGTCGCACGGCGCGGGGCCATGGGAAGGATGGGACATGCGGGTGGGGGGACAGCGGGGGGAGGCGGTATTAGACACGATCCGCATGACAGTTGCAGATGAAATCGTTCAGCTGGATGCGCCGCCCTGCCTGAGGGCTCCCCGGAAAGCATCAGCCCGTGCGGCAGCGGGCAGCGGCGGCGCCGTATCATTCCCGCATGCCGCGCGAAAACCTCAACGACCTGCAGGCCTTTGTCCTCGTCGCCCGCGAGGGCAGCTTCACCCGCGCGGCCGCCCAGCTGGGTGTCTCGCAGTCCGCGCTCAGCCATGCCATGCGCGGCCTCGAAGAGCGGCTCGGGGTGCGCCTGCTGACCCGAACCACCCGCAGCGTCTCCACCACCGAGGCTGGCGCCCGCCTGCTCGCCACGCTGGCACCACGCCTGGCCGAGATCGAGCACGAACTGGCCGCGTTGGCCGAGTACCGCGACCGCCCCGCCGGGACCATCCGCATCAACGCCACCGGCCACGCCGCTGAGTATCTGGCGTGGCCGCGGCTGGCCCCCCTGCTGCAGCGCTTCCCCGACCTGAAGATCGAATTGACCACCGACTATGGCCTGGCCGACATCGTCGCCGAGCGCTATGACATCGGCATCCGCCTCGGCGAGCGCCTGGCACGCGACATGATCGCCGTGCCCATCAGCCCGCCGCTGCGGATGCGCGTGGTCGGTGCCCCGGGTTACTTCCGTCAGCACGCCGCCCCCGCGCATCCGCACGACCTGGCCAGCCACAACTGCATCACCCTGCGCCTGCCCACCCATGGCGGACTGATGCCATGGGACTTCGGCCAGGATGGCCACGAACTGAGCGTTCGCGTGAGCGGGCAGTGGACCTTCAACACGATGGGCATGACCCGCAGCGCGGCACTGGCCGGCAGCGGGCTGGCCTGGCTGCCGGAAGACCAGGTCCTGTCGATGCTGGACGATGGGCGCCTGCAATCGGTGCTGGACGACTGGTGCCCGCCGTTCGATGGCTACTACGCGTACTACCCCTCGCGCCACCACGTGACCCTGGCGATGCGCACGGTGCTCGATGCCCTGCGCGGGCCGATGATGGACCGATGAGTGCGGGCCCAAGGCCCGCACCCACCACGATCAGCCCTTGACCTGCGCCGCACGCTGGGCGTTGTAGCGCTCGCCGACGATCGACACTTCATCCAGCGCCTGCGCGATGCGCTGCCGTTCTTCGCTCGACAGCCGCAGGTCCACCGCTCCCAGGTTCTCTTCCAGGCGATGCACCTTGGTGGTACCCGGAATCGGCACGATCCAGTCCGCCTGCGCCAGCAGCCAGGCCAATGCCACCTGTGCAGGGGTGGCACCGCGGGCGGCGGCAATGGCGCCGATCCGGTCCACCAGCGCCTGGTTCGCCCGGCGCGCTTCGACTTCAAACCGCGGCACGGTGTTGCGGAAGTCGTCGGCCTCGAACGTGGTATCTGCATTGATCGTACCGGTCAGGAAGCCCCGGCCCAGCGGACTGAACGGTACGAAGCCGATGCCCAGCTCCTGCAGGGTCGGCAGCAGTTCGCGCTCCGGCTCGCGCCACCACAGCGAGTACTCGCTCTGCACCGCAGCCACCGGCTGCACGGCATGTGCGCGGCGCACGGTGGCGGCACTCGCTTCGGAGAGCCCGAAGTGGCCGACCTTGCCTTCGGCAATCAGGTCGCGCACGGTACCGGCGACGTCCTCGATCGGCACGTTGGGATCGACACGGTGCTGGTAGAACAGATCGATGTGGTCGGTACGCAGGCGCTTGAGGCTGGCTTCGGCCACGGCACGGATGTTCTCCGGGCGGCTGTCCAGCCCGGTATCGGCCTGGGCATTGCGGAAACCGAACTTGGTGGCGATCACCAGCCGGTCCCGATGCGGCGCCAGCGCCCTGCCCAGCAGTGCCTCGTTGGTGTACGGGCCATACACCTCGGCCGTGTCGAAGAAGGTGACCCCGCGCTCAACGGCTGCGTGCAGCAGCGCGACGCCCTGCTCCAGTTCCACGGGCTTGCCGTAGCTGTGGCTCAGGCCCATGCAGCCCAGGCCGAGGGCGGAAACCTTCAGGCCGCTGCGGCCGAGTTCACGTGTCTGCATTGTCATGCTCCAGAGGGGGAGCGCTGACGATACGCCTGCGGCCTCATCGGATTGAACCGGCTGCGCCGCAGTCGGTCATGACTGGATTTCATGAATCCGGCCGTCCCGGTGATCTTCCGCGGCGCCGGGCGACGCCCGGCTGCCGTCCTCTGCTGCTTCAGCGGATCTCGGAGATTTCCACGCCGTCCAGGCCCTGCGACAGGGTGCGCGCGTCACCGCCCTGGCTCAGCTTGATGCGCAGCCGCACTTCGTTCTGCGAATCGGCGTACCGCAGCGCATCCTCGTAGCTGATCTCACCGGCCTGGTACAACTCGAACAGGCTCTGGTCGAAGGTCTTCATGCCCAACTGGACCGATTCCTTCATCACTTCCTTCAGCTTGTGGATCTCGCCGTCGCGGATGTAGTCCTGCACCAGCGGCGTGCCCAGCAGGATCTCCATCGCAACCTTGCGCGAGCGGCCATCCGGGGACGGCACCAGCTGCTGAGCGACCACGCCCTTGAGGTTCAGCGACAGGTCCATCAGCAGCTGGTTGCGGCGGTCTTCCGGGAAGAAGTTGATGATGCGGTCCATCGCCTGGTTGGCGTTGTTGGCGTGCAGGGTCGCCAGCACCAGGTGGCCGGTTTCGGCGAAGGCGATGGCGTGGTCCATGCCTTCGCGGGTACGCACCTCACCAATCATGATCACGTCCGGCGCCTGGCGCAGCGTGTTCTTCAGCGCGGCCTCCCAGCTGTCGGTATCGATGCCCACTTCGCGCTGGGTGATGATGCAGCCCTCGTGCTTGTGCACGAACTCGATCGGATCCTCGATGGTGATGATGTGGCCGGTGGAATTCTGGTTGCGATAACCGATCATCGCTGCCAGCGACGTCGACTTGCCGGTACCGGTCGCACCGACGAACAGGATGATGCCGCGCTTGGTCATCGCCAGCGTCTTGATGATCGGCGGCAGGCTCAGTTCTTCCACGGTCGGGATGCGCGTCTCGATGCGACGCAGCACCATGCCCACCTGGTTGCGCTGATAGAAGCAGCTCACGCGGAAACGGCCGACACCGGACAGGCCGATGGCGAAGTTGCATTCGTGGGTCTTCTCGAACTCTTCGCGCTGTGCCGGCGTCATCACGTTCAGCACCAGGTCGCGGCTCTGCTGCGGCGTCAGGGGTGTCTGCGTGATCGGCGCGATCTTGCCATTGACCTTCATCGCCGGCGGCATGCCTGCGGTGATGAACAGGTCCGAGGCGCGCTGGTGCGCCATCAGCTTGAGGAAGGAGGTGAAATCGATGGTGGTGGCGGTGGTGTTCACGGCAGGCTCCCAGGAGGCATGTGCCAGGCTTCAGTCGATGGTCGGAACATCGCGGAGTCGCCGGCGCGGTCGCGCGCCGGGGCCCGCTTCTGCCTTGCCTTACTCGAACAGTCGCTTGTCCTTGGCGTACTCGCGCGCCTGGTTGCGGGTGATCAGGCTGCGCTTGACCAGGTCCTGCAGGTGCTGGTCGAGCGTCATCATGCCCTGCTGCTGACCGGTCTGGATCGCCGAGTACATCTGCGCCACCTTGTCTTCGCGGATCAGATTGCGGATGGCCGGCGTGCCCACCATGATCTCCCACGCTGCGGTACGGCCGCCGCCCACCTTCTTCAACAGTGCCTGCGAGATCACCGCGCGCAGCGACTCGGACAGCATCGAGCGCACCATCGGCTTCTCGCCGGCCGGGAACACGTCGATGATGCGGTCGATGGTCTTGGCCGCCGAACTGGTGTGCAGGGTGCCGAACACCAGGTGGCCGGTCTCCGCGGCGGTCAGTGCCAGGCGGATGGTTTCCAGGTCGCGCAGTTCGCCGACCAGGATGATGTCCGGGTCTTCTCGCAGTGCCGAGCGCAGTGCCTCGTTGAAGCCATGCGTATCACGGTGTACTTCGCGCTGGTTGATCAGGCACTTCTGCGAGGTGTGCACGAACTCGATCGGATCCTCGACAGTGAGGATGTGGCCGTATTCGCTCTTGTTGATGTAGTCGATCATCGCGGCCAGCGTGGTCGATTTGCCCGAACCGGTCGGGCCGGTCACCAGGATCAGGCCCTGCGGCTGCTGGATCAGTTCGCGGAAGATCGGCGGGCAGGCCAGATCCTCCAGCGTCAGAACCTCCGACGGAATGGTACGGAACACCGCGCCCGCACCCCGGTTCTGGTTGAACGCATTCACGCGGAAACGTGCCAGCGACGGGATCTCGAACGAGAAGTCCACTTCGAGGAATTCCTCGTAGTCGCGGCGCTGCTTGTCGGACATGATGTCGTACACCAGCGCATGGACCTGCTTGTGGTCCAGTGCCGGGATGTTGATGCGGCGAACGTCGCCGTCCACGCGGATCATCGGCGGCAGGCCTGCGGACAGGTGCAGGTCGGACGCTTTGTTCTTTACGGAAAACGCCAACAGCTCGGCGATATCCATGAGCGGCTACTCCCCAATAACGGCTTCGACTGGAAGGATCTTTCCCCGGGCGGCAGTATAGCCTCCTGATCGATTGGAACGCGTTACGTGGCCACTGCCCTGCCCCAGATCCTGAGCACCCTGCACGCTGCGGCGGAGGCCGCCGGACGTGCGCCGCCGCGCCTGCTGGCGGTCTCCAAGACCCAACCGGCCGAGGCCGTGGCCGCCCTTGCTGCACAGGGCCAGCGCGCCTTCGGCGAAAACTACGTGCAGGAGGCGCTGGCCAAGATGCAGGCGCTGCAGCACCTCGACCTGGAATGGCACCTGATCGGCCATCTGCAGTCCAACAAGGCCGAAGCGGTGGCCACGCATTTCGACTGGGTACAGAGCGTGGACCGTCCCAAGCTGGTGACCGCGCTGGCCCGCCATCGACCGGCGGCGCGCGGAGCGCTGAACGTGCTGATCCAGGTCAACATCGATGATGAATCGAGCAAGCACGGCTGCGCGCCAGAGGACGTCCAGGCCCTGGCCGAGGCCATCGCCGCCGAGCCTGGCCTGCGGTTGCGGGGTCTGATGGCGATCCCGGCGCCGTGGCCGGAGGCGGAACGCCGCCGCGACGCATTCGTGCGCATGCGCACACTTTTCCAGACACTGGCCGACCGCTTCCCGCAGGTCGATACCCTTTCGATGGGCATGAGCAGCGACTACACCGAGGCCATCGCCGAAGGCGCCACCCTGGTGCGCATCGGCACCGCCCTGTTCGGCGCCCGTCCGCGGCCGGCCTGACATTCCGAGGAGACTTCCATGGCAGCAGATTCCATCACCTTCATCGGCGGCGGCAACATGGCGCGCAGCCTGATCGCCGGCCTGATCCGCCAGGGCGTGCCTGCCACGCGCATCCACGTGGCCGAGCCGGTCGCCGCCGTGCGCGATGCGCTTGCCAGCGACTTCGGCGTGCATACCCACGACAGCGCCAGCGCGGCCGCCGCGCAGGGCCAGACCTGGCTGCTGGCGGTCAAGCCACAGGTACTGCGCGACGTCTGCCAGTCGCTGCAGCCGCTGGCGCAGGACAACCGACCGCTGGTGGTCTCGATCGCCGCCGGCATCACCAGCACGCAGCTGCAGCGCTGGCTGGGCGGCACGTTGCCGGTGGTGCGCGCGATGCCCAACACGCCCGCGCTGCTCGGTGCCGGCGTCACCGGCCTGTACGCAACACCGGCAGTGGATGCACCGCAGCGGGCCCAGGCCGAGCACCTGCTGGCCAGTGCCGGACGCACGGTATGGATCGACAGCGAGCCGTTGATGGATTCGGTCACCGCTGTCTCCGGCAGCGGTCCGGCCTATGTGTTCCTGCTCGCCGAAGCGATGGAAGCGGCAGGCATCGCCCAGGGTCTGCCCGCCGACGCCGCACGCACGCTGGTGGTGCAGACGCTGCTGGGCGCCTCACGCATGCTCGATGAAGCGGGCGAAAGTCCCACCGAGCTGCGCCGCCGCGTGACCTCGCCCAACGGCACCACCCAGGCTGCGATCGAAAGCTTCCAGGCCGGCGGCTTCGAGGCACTGGTGGATGCCGCGCTGCGCGCCGCACAGGTGCGCGGCCAGGAACTGTCAGCGGCAAACGACTGATTCCTTGGGGTCAGATCCCTCTGCCGGGGCAAAGGGATCTGACCCCATCTCCCCCGATGCTCATTGCCCCAACGTGGTCATGACGAAGTCGACGAAGCACTGCAGGCGCGGGCGCGGGCGACGGTCCGGCAGATAGATCAGGTGCATCGGCCGCGGCGCCGGCAGATGGTCGCGCAGCAGCGGTTTCAGCCGGCCCGCAGCGATCTCAGTGGCCAGCAGTGCCGTCGGTTGCAGAATCAATCCGGCACCCGCCACGGCAGCCTCGCGCAGCGCGAAGCCGTCATTGCTGGTGAGCCGTGCCTCCCAGTCCACATGCTCGCCACTGGCCAGCTGCCAACCGTGCCCGCCACGCCACGCCAGGTGGCTCAGGCAATCGTGCCCCTGCAGATCCGCGGGCGTCCGCGGCGTGCCTCGACGGCGAAGGTACGACGGCGCTGCGCACAGGCTCATCGCATAGGGGGGCAGCGGACGCGCCACGATGTCCGCCGAGGGCAGCGGACCGACCCGGATCGCCGCGTCGAAGCCGTCTTCGATCAGGTCCACCCGGCGATTGCTCAGATCCAGTTCGATGTTCAGCAGCGGCTGTGCACGCAGCAGTTCGGCCAACCGGGGCGCCAGCACGCAGCTGCCCCAGGTGGTGGGAGCACTGACCCGCAACACACCGCGCGGCTGCAGCTGCAGGCCGGCCACGTCCGCCTCGGCCTGCTGCACCTGTTCCAGCACCTGCCGGCAACCGGCCAGATAGGCGCTACCCGCTTCGGTCAGGCGCTGCCGCCGCGTGTTCCGCTGCAACAGCGCGGTGCCGAGGTGGCTTTCCAGCTGCTGGATGTACTTGCCCACCATCACCGCAGACACCTGCAGGTGCTCGGCGGCAGCGGCGAAACTCCCGCGCTCGGCCACGGCGACGAAGGCCTGCATGCAGCGCAGCATGTCCATTGCTAAGTCCTGATTAGTAATCAGCAAATCATACGCGGCTTACCAAACCGCGTCGTCACGGCGCAGACTGCGCTTCATCTCCCCAAAGCAAGGAACCGTCATGAAGATTCTTCTCGTGGGCGCCACAGGCACGCTCGGCCAGGCCGTAGCGCGCCAGCTCGGCCAGCAGCACCAGATCCTGGACGCAGGGCGCAGCAGCGGCACGCTGCGCGTCGATCTGACCGACGATGCCAGCGTCAACGAACTGTTTGCCCGCACCGGCGCGGTCGATGCGGTGATTTCCACCGCAGGCAAACTGCATTTTGGTCCCCTGCGTGACATGACGCCCGAACGGTTCAACGTCGGCCTGCAGGACAAGCTGCTCGGTCAGGTGCGGCTGGCACTGGCCGCCCAGCATCACCTCACCGCCGGTGGCTCGATCACCCTGACCAGCGGCATCGTCAGTGCCCAGCCGATCCGCGACGGCGTCAATGCAACCTCGGTGAACGCCGCGCTGGAAGGATTCGTGCGCGCAGCGGCCCTGGAGCTGCTGCCCCGCGGGCTGCGCATCAATGTCGTCAGCCCGAATGTGCTGGTCGAATCAATGGATGCCTACGCGCCCTACTTCCCCGGCTTTGAAGCGGTCACCGCCCAGCGCGCGGCACTGGCGTACCAGCGCGCGGTGGAAGGCATCCTGAGCGGTGAAACGATCACCGTCTGGTGATGCATGATCCAGCCTGGCGTGCCCTCCGATGTGCCGGGGCCTCAGCCCCAGCGCATCGGACCGTCACCCCGTTCCCCGAGGACATCTTCGGGGTTGGCCAGCCGGCAGCGCTTCAGTGACAGGCAGCCGCAACCGATGCACCCGGTCAGTTCGTCACGCAGCAGCTGCAGCATGTGGATGCGCTCATCCAGCTCGGTCCGCCAGCGTGCGGACAGCGTGGCCCAGTCGGCCTTGGTCGGTGCCCTGCCCTGCGGCAGGCTTTCGAAAGCGCGCGCCACCGCCTCCAGCGGCATGCCCACGCGCTGTGCAACGCGTATCACCGCCAGCCGGCGCAGCACGTCGCGGCTGAAGCGGCGCTGGTTTCCCGAGGTGCGCAGGCTGCTGATCAGGCCCTTGCGCTCATAGAAGTGCAGTGCGGATACGGCCACGCCGCTGCGCTGCGAAACCTCACCCACACTCAGTTCCTGCGACACCATTGCTTGACCTCAACTATAGTTCAGGTGTCATGCTGCGGTCTTCGCCGCCGGATGACAAGCGCGGCCTCCCAGACTTTCCGCATGACCCCAACTCCATCTGCTGCCGACGCCGCCCCTCCTGCCGAAACCTCCATCCTCTCCGCGCGCTATCGTGCGACCACCCTCGGCATGGTCGCCCTGGTTTCGCTGCACGCCTTCGAAGCGCTGGCGGTGGCCGCAGCCATGCCCACCGTCGCCGCCGCGCTTGACGGGCTTCGCCTGTACGCGCTGGCCTTCGGCGGGACCCTCGCCACCAGCGTCATCGGCATGACACTCGCTGGCCTCTGGGCCGACCGGCACGGGCCCGCGCGGCCGCTGTGGTGGGGCCTGGCGTGCTTCGTACTGGGCCTGCTGCTGGCCGGCCTGGCCACGCACATGGGGATACTGGTGGCCGGGCGGCTGCTGCAGGGCCTGGGCGCGGGTGCGATCTCGGTCTCGCTGTATGTGATGGTCGGCCGTGCCTACCCCGAATCGCTGCGGCCGAAGGTGTTCGCAGCATTCTCCGCTGGCTGGGTGGTGCCGTCGATGATCGGCCCGGCTGCGAGCGGGCTAATCGTGCAGCACCTGGGCTGGCGGTGGGTGTTCCTGGCCGTGCCGCTGCTGGCGCTACCCGCTGCATTGCTGCTGCGACCTGCAGTGTCACGCCTGCAGCCCTCGCCTGCGGGCGACAGCGGCAATCGCAGCCGGGTGGTGCGCTGGGCCAGCGGCGCGTCGCTGGCAGCGCTGCTGTTGTATCTCGGCGGGCAGCAGCAAGGGATGGCGGCAGTGCTGTGCATCGCTGTGGCGATGCTTGCGCTGCTGTTCTGCGTGCAGCGGCTGCTGCCCGCCGGCACCTTGCGCGTGCATCGCGGCCTGCCCAGTGTGATCGCCCTGCGCGGCATCGCCGCTGCGGCATTCTTCGCCTGCGAGGCCTACCTGCCACTGCTGCTGCAGCGCGAGCGCGGGCTGTCACCCAGCGGGGCCGGCGCGGTGTTGAGCCTGGGGGCATTGGGCTGGTTCGCCGGGTCGTGGCTGCAGGGCCACCAGCGCAATGGCTGGTCACGCCAGCAGCTGCTGCGCGCGGGAACGCCGCTGATGGCGATCGGTATCGCGGCCACGCTGGCGGTGCTGTTCCGCACGGTACCGCTGTCGGTGGCTCTGATCGGCTGGACGCTGACCGGCTTCGGCATGGGCATGATCTACGCCAGTCTTTCGGTACTGACCCTGTCCCTTTCGGCACCGCACGAACAGGGAGCCAACACCTCGGCGCTGCAGTTGAGCGAGGCGCTGGCGGTCACCACCGCACTGGCCGTCTCCGGCGCGCTGTTTGCCCTGTTCGTGGACGACAGGCCGCACATCGGCTACGTGCTGTGCCTGGCGATCACCCTGGGCCTGGCTCTGCTGTCCACGCTGATTGCACGCCGGGTGTAACGCCACCGGTTGATTCGGCCGGGCGTGGCCCGGCGATCAGTGCAGTCATGGCGTGGCCGCCGCGTCCACGTCATCGATGTCCCGGTGCAGGATGCGGCGCACCTCCAGCACGGCCTGCGGCGATTCCTGCACGCTGTGTCCGGAGATGATGACCTTCTCCGACAGCGCCCCCGGCAGGTGCGCGCTCCAATACGGCACCAGCCCATCGTCGGATTTCTCCAACGGCAGTTCCGGTTTGCGCTGGGCGATGATCGAGTGGTACTTCAGGCCCGCTTCGATCGGCAGCTGTGCGGCCGCCTTCACGAACGGATCGCTGGCCTTGAGGTTGTCGATGCTGTTGGGAATCTTCGGCTTGGCGGTGCCGTCAACCTGCTGCTCGGCCTGCGCCAGCGCCAGGAACACATCCTCGAATTTGCCCAGGATGGTCAGCGGCAGGCGCACCAGACGGCCGATCAGGCGGCCGACCCTGTTGCCGGCGATGTCGGTGCCCTGATGCGGGGCGGCGATGAAGATCGCCCGTTCCACATTCGGCTGCGCCTTGAAGTGCAGCAGCGGGCCCAGCTTGTTCTGCACCCGCTTCAGTCGTTCACCCTTCAGGTCATAGTTGGCCAGCAGGTCGTTCCACAGCACGTCGCCCGAGTCGCTCACCAGCAGGCGGGCCAACACGCCGCCCATGCTGTGACCGATGTAGACCATGTCCTTCGAGGCGCGCGTGCTGCCATCCGGGTCGAAATGCTTCAGCGTGTCGTTGAATGCAGTAGCGATCTCATAGCGGTTCAGCGCGATCGGCGCGTTGGTCGGGTAATACACCTGCCACACCTGGAACTGCTGGCGCAGCTCGGGATCGCCCATGATCTCGTTGGCCAGGTTCACCCACGCTTCCGGGCTGCTGGCCAGGCCATGCAGCATGAAGATGATGCGGCGGTTCGGATCCCACGGCTGCATCAGGTAGATGTGCGGCTCACCGATACCCTCGCTCATGCCGAACAGCGTGCGCAGCGATTGCCGGGCGAAGCCACTCTGCGCCAGCCACAGGCCGTAAGCGGCAGTGAAGTTGCCGGCCAGCGGCACCTGCTCGCCGTGCAGGGTGATGCGCTCGGTCGCTTCGGGCGAATAGGCGTCCAGCTCGACCCGGCGGGTGCGCATCACGTCCTCCAGCGTGCTGCCCTCGAAGCGCAGCAGCGCGGTGACGTTGATCGAGGACATCTCGCTGAACTCCGGCACCGCATCATCTTGGCGATGGCGGCGACCACGACGCGCATCGCTGTCGTCGTCCTGCCCGCCGTCCGCCTTCGGGCCATCTGCGGAGACCGCCGGAGTGACCAGCTTCGGCGGGTCCATCACCATCACCAGCTCCGCACCGAAACCGTCGCGTCGATAGGTACTGCGCAGGCCGACGAAGCTGACCGTGCCAGCGGGTACCAGCTGCGCCGGAATGCTCTTCAGGGCCAGCTGCTGGTAGTTGGAGGCCAGCGACCAGCTGCCGACCGTGATCGGCTTCGTATAGTCCTCGCCGGCGAGCGCGGCGGCGCGCGCCCGCACGAACAGAACCACCGCGGCCTTCTCGGCTGCATAGTTGTAGTAGTCGCGCACCTGCGTCTGCCGGTCCTCGAACGCCCGATCGGACGGCGAACGGCCGCTGTAGAACAGGTAGGCGTAGGCATAGCGCGCCGCTTCCAGCCATGCGTCCAGTGCGGCATCGCTCATCGGTGGATCGCCCGCCGCCGTCTTCTTCGGGGTCAGCGCCAGCGCTGCCTTCACCCACAGCTCCGACAACGCGGACAGCCGCTGTTCGACGTTGAGATCGTCGGTCATCAACAGCGTGCTGCGACAGACCACGAAGTCCTTCTCGCACTGCGACTCATCCAGCCCGGCTGCACTCAGCGTTTCCCGGGCCGCCGGGCTGAGCCTGCCGGTGTTGAGCACATCGGCACGCTTGTTGACCAGCGAGTCACTGGATTTCACCTGCTTGACGGTGACCATCGCGCAGCCGCTGCCGGCCAGCAGCATGAAGATCGCCAGCGACGCCGGCAGCACGCGCTGCCAGCGGGAAAGTATGGACATGAGCATCACTGCGGGTCCTGCTCGGTGCCGGGCACGCCCTGGCGGATCACGGTGGAAAAGTTGCCGCCGTCACCCAGGTCCAGCGCGCGCTGGGTGATCCGGCCCTTGGCATGCAGCACTGCGTACGGCACCCCCGGCGTCAATGCCCCGACCTCCTGCGCGTACTCGGCCAGATAGCCGGACAGCAGCAGGCGGTAGTCCAGCGGCAGCCGCGGCGCGATATGCCTGGCCAGATCGAAGACGATGGTGGTGCAGTTGCTGGTCAGCGTATTGTAGAAGCCGGGCTTTGCATCCAGCTCGCGTGCCTGCGCGATGTAGGCAGCGAACAGTTCCTTCAACTGTGCGCGGTCCATGCCATGCAGGCGGTACAGATAGACATCCTCGCCACGCGCGTTGGTACGCGTGCGGATGATGTCGGTCTCTTCGGAGGCCACCAGGGTCATCTCGAACTTGCGGAAGAATCCCCCCAGTGCCGAGAACGATTCCCCGCGTTCCTTGCGGATCTCCAGCGAGAACACGACATGGCGGCCATCGTCGAAGCCGAACGAGATCAGCGTGTGGGCGATCGCCGGCCCCATCCAGTACGAAAGCACCAGGTCGGCCGAACGCAGCTGGTCCAGGTCGTACGTGCGGCGCACCCAGCGCGCGTCATAGTCGGTTTCGCTGCGCCAGGTGAAATCGCGCACGTTGTCCAGCACCACATGCCGCCCATCGAAGGAGACCACGTGCAGGCGTTGCGCTACATCATCGGCCCAGACGCGATCCTGGCGCGGGGTCAGCAGCATCCACCACCCCAGCGCCAGGGCCAGCGCCACGCCAAAGGCCATGCCGAGCCGTCGCGTGCCATGGCCACGGGCGACCCGCCAGGACGCCCACAGGGCGGACAGCACCCACAGTACCGCCACGGCCGACGCCAGCCAGCCCGGCCCCGGCAGCTGATAGAGCAGCAGGCCAGCCACCCACAGTGCCAGCAGTACCATCACACTTCCTGTCATCCAACGTCCTGCGGCTTTCACTGGCGTCCTGTCGTGGTCCCGGGGGCGCATAGTTAGCCACAAGCGGGTTCGCCCTGGCATCTACGGCCCGTTCAGGCTGCTGGGTGCACCGTCTGCAACGCCGTTTTCCACATACCGTTCCCTCTTCCAGGAGCATCGATGGGCATTACCTCCGTGGCCGGTGTTGCGGTCCAACCCCAGCACAGCGCCCGCTGTCATTGCGGTACGGTCGAACTGCTGCTGGACCTGCCGGACGGCATCGTCGACCCGCGCCGCTGCGACTGTTCGATGTGCCGCCGCCGCGGCGCCATCGCCGCCAGCGTCGCCCTCGCCGGGCTGCAGGTGGTGCGAGGGCGGGACCATCTGCGGCTGTACCAGTTCAACACGCATGTGGCCGAGCATTACTTCTGCGATGTGTGCGGCATCTACACCCACCACCGCCGGCGTTCGAACCCCGACCAGTACGGCTACAACGTCGCCTGCCTGGAGGGCATCGATCCCTTCGCGCTGGGCGTGATCCCGGTCAGCGATGGCGTGAACCATCCGGCCGACCGCCCCGCCTAGTGCCGGGTACGGCGTGACGGCGCGGCGACCTTCTGCCAGGGCGCCATGCCGCTGCGGCCTGCGCGTACAGGCCGCTTGCGCCAGGGCCGGCGGGGCGCGGGCTCCGCTTGAACGGGGCGCGGCGGAGGCGCGGGCCGGCGTGCAGGCCAGAGATGATCAAGCAGCCACATGGTCGGTCTCCGTGGGGGCGGGGACGATCAAGCGTGGACGCTGGCCTGCATAGCCGGCGTGAGGCATCGACGACGCCACGATGACAGGCGGCGAAGCCCTGCGCGCGCACCACGCCGCAGCCGCATCGCGGACTGGGCGGCACCTCTTGACGCCCGCGCTACAGTGATAATTCCCCTCCTGCTGCAGGTGCCCCCGGATGCCTTCGTTCTCCGATGCCCAGGCTGCGGCCCGCTATCACGAGGGACCGCTGCGGCAGGTACCTGGATTCCTCGGTCTGCAACAGATGGCCCACCTGCTGCTGGCCGAGCACGTGCCCGAGCACGGCCACGTGCTGGTGCTCGGCGCCGGTGGCGGCCTCGAGCTGAAGGCCTTCGCTGACGCCCACCCATACTGGCGCATGCTCGGAGTCGATCCGGCCGGCCCGATGCTGGCGCTGGCCCGCGAAACGCTCGGCACACGGATGAACCACGTGGAGCTGCTGGAGGGCTACATCGAGGATGCCCCGGCCACGATCTTCGATGGCGCCAGCTGCCTGCTGACCCTGCACTTCCTCGATATCGACCAGCGCCGGCATACCCTGCGCGAACTGCGCAGGCGGCTGCGTCCGGGCGCGCCATTGGTGGTGGCCCACCACAGCGTCCCGCAGGAGCCGGAGGCGAAGCTGCGCTGGTTGAGGCGCTATGCGGCCTTCGGCGAGGCTTCCGGCATTGCCCGTGCGGATGCACAGCGCGCGATCACCGCCATCGCCGAGCGCCTGCCGCTGCTGTCACCGGAACAGGAGGTGGAGGTGCTGCAGGAGGCAGGCTTCAAGGACATCGAGCTGTTCTACGCCGGATTCACCTTCAAGGGCTGGGTCGCCTACGCGGCCTGATGAACCTGCAGAGCCGGCGCTCGCCCGGCCAAGCCCCGCACCTCGCACTTTTCCAGGGCCGCCCGGGAGAAGGGGCTCCCGTGCGTCGACCCGGAATGCACGTTATTGCATGTTCATGCACGAATATGCACACTTATCCCATGAACGCCGATTCCAGCCCCCTCCCCGCCGAACGTACCCGGCAGATCCTCGAGGAACTGCGCCAGCAGGGCCGCGTGATCGCTGCGGAACTGGCGCGTCGTTATGCGGTTTCCGAAGATTCGATCCGCCGCGACCTGCGTGAACTGGCCGCCCAAGGCCTGTGCCAGCGCGTGTACGGCGGCGCCGTGCTGCCGCCGCCGAAGGAGCGCCCGCTGCGCGAGCGCCTGACCCGCGATCGTGGCGACAAGGCCGAACTGGCCGCGCGCGTCTGTGCCCTGCTGCAACCTGGGCAGGTGGTGCTGCTCGATGCCGGTTCGACCAACCTGGCCATCGCCCAGCAGTTGCCGCCCGAACTGGCACTGACGGTGATTACCAACGCGCCGCAGATCGCCACCGCCGCCAGTGTGCATGAAGGCACTTCCGTGCAGCTGATCGGCGGCCGCCTGGCCAGCGGCGGCGGCGCGGTCGGTGCCGAAGCACTGGCCCAGGTGCAGCGCCTGCGCGCCGACGTGTACCTGCCCGGCCCGTGCGCGGTGGATGGCGACACTGGTGTGTGGGCGATGGATGCCGAAGAAGCCACCTTGAAGCGCGCCATGGTGGCCTGCAGCAGCCGCGTCATTGTCGCCGCCACCACCGAAAAACTCGGTGCCCGTGGCCACTGGCAGATCGCCGGCCTCGACGAGATCGACGACCTGGTGCTGACCACATCAGCCCCGCCCGCACTGGCAGCGCGCTTCCTCGCTGCCGGTATTGCGGTGCACCCCACCCCGCCCTGACCGAACCGCCCATGTCCGTTGCCTACCGCGCGCGTGCCGAACAGCACGCGACCCGCGCTGCATTCTTCATTCCCGGTTTCGCCACGGCACTGTGGGCGACGCTGGTACCGTTCGCCAAGGCACGCGCGGACCTCAACGACGCCACGCTCGGCGTGGTGCTGCTCTGCCTGGGTGCCGGTTCGCTGCTGGCGATGCCAGTGGCGGGCGTTCTGGCCGCGCGGCTGGGCTGCCGCCGGGTGATGGTGGCCAGTACGCTGTTGATCTGCCTCACCGTGCCGGGCCTGGCCCTGGCCGGTTCAGCGTGGCTGCTGGGCCTGGTGCTGTTCGTGTTCGGTGCCGCGGTAGGCGCGATGGACTGCACGATGAACGTGCAGGCCGTGGTGGTCGAGCGCGAAGCGCGACGTGTAATGATGTCCGGCTTCCACGCCTTCTTCAGCATCGGCGGCTTCCTGGGCGCGGCAATGATGACCGTGCTGCTGTCCCTGCAGCTGCCACCGCTGGCATCGGTGCTGATCGGCGTGGCCGCGATGCTGCTGGCGATGCTGCTGTCGGCGTCGTACTGGCACCGCGAGCGCATGCCGCACGACACCCCGATGCTGGCCATGCCGCACGGCATCGTGCTGTTCATCGGCGTGCTGGCCTTCGTCGCGTTCCTCGGCGAAGGCGCGATGCTGGACTGGAGCGCGGTCTTTCTCAGTGACGTGCGCAGCGTCGATGCGCGCATGGCTGGCATCGGCTATGTGATCTTCACCCTGACCATGACCGTGGCCCGCCTGCTCGGCGATGCACTGGTGGCGCGGGTGGGACGCGAACGCGCCATCGTGTTCGGTGGCCTGCTCGCGGCCAGTGGCGTGCTGGTGCTGACGCTTGTCACGCCCTGGCAGGTCTCACTGGCCGGTTATGTGCTGGTCGGCCTCGGCTGCGCCAACATCGCGCCGGCGCTGTTCTCGCTGGCCGGCCACCAGACCCGCATGCCCGGCGCGCTGGCGATCACCGCCGTGTCCACGCTGGGCTTTGCCGGCATTCTTGCCGGCCCGGCACTCATCGGCTTCGCCGCCAATCATTTCGGCCTGATCGCTGCATTCATCGGTGTGGCCATCGCGCTGCTGCTGGTGGCGGTGTCCACGCGCTGGCTGCGGGTGTAGCGCGCGGGATCAACGGCGCCGACGCTGGACCTTCATCCGCAATCGTCGATAACCGATCACCGTAGCCGTCGCGCACAGCGCGGTGCCGGCGGTGCTCAACAGCAGCAGCACGCCCAGCCGGGCCGTCTCCTGCCGCAGCATTGCCGGCAGGTCCCAGCTGTGCAGGAAGTAGAACAGCCAGCGCCCGACGCGCTCACGATGCCCCAGGGTCAGCAGTGGATCGCCGCTGCCCAGATCGAAGTAGACGCGCGTCGCCTCGGCATCACCGAAGTCCGCCACCGCCACCGGGAAGCGGCGCACCGCCGCACCGTTCATCGCCTCCGGCGCACGTGGATAGAAATAGGCATCCGCTGCATGCAGCAGCGCGAACCGATGCATCGGCGCGGCAGACATCGCCTGCGCCTTCTGCTGCAGCCATGCCACCGGCAGCAGCTGCATCATCCGAAGATGCCCTTCGCCTGCGGATACGATGCGCGTATCGCCCTGCCCGTCCAGCAACAGCGCGAACAGCTCACCGCCGATGCGCCGCCACTGGATCTCCACCGGCATGAACAGCCCACCATGGGCCGCAGCCAGCAGCGCTGCCGGTTCGCCCAGTGGGCCATTCACTGCCACCGCACCGCCGCGATACTGCGACGTGTCGATCGCCGCGCGCGTACTGCTGAACACGCCCAGCGGATTCATCGACATCAGGCCACTGAAGATCCAGGTGAACACGAACGCCGCAGCCGTCAGACCGATCAGATGATGCCAGCGCATCCACCGCTCGACGTACGGCGTCTTCGCGCCCGAACGATAGGTGCCACGGAAGCGCCAGCGCAACAGACCCACCACGATGCCGCTCACCGCCGCCACCGTGCACAGTGCGGACAGCACGATCACCCCCCACGTCCACACCGGGTCCACCGACTGCATGCGCAGGAAGTACAGCCAGTGCAGCCAAGCGCCCACATAGTTCCAGCGCTGCTGCACATGCGGTGCATCCAGCACCACCTCGCCGGTGCGCGAAGACACATAGAGGTCACCCGGCCGCGCACCGCCCACCTCGACCCGGTACAGCGGCCGATGCGCATCCAGCGCACGCGAATGCGTCCAGCGGTCCTCATCCACGCGCATCGCACCCACGAATGCCGGGCCGCCGGCAAACTGCGCCGCCGAAGCTTCGGCGCGCTGTGCCGATACCGGCAGCAGGACCTGCCCGGTACGCGCCGACCAGGCTCCCACGTGGCTGCCACTACGCACCACATAGGCGGGCTCGCCGCGCAGCGTGGTCAGCGCCACGCTTTCCGGCTCAGCCTGCACGGCCGCTGGCAACGCCGACAGTCCCAGCAGCCCATGCGCGTCGCCCAGCACCGGCAACGCCGCCAGCCGCTCGCCGGGCATCAGCTTCGGGTAGCCGACGAACAGCATCACCATGCCACTGACGAACCACAGCAGCATCAGCAGGCATCCGCCGATGCCCAGCCAGCGGTGCACCAGGTAGGTCCAGCGCTTGGCGGTGGATCGCAGCGACATGGTGTGCGTCCTCAGAAGCGATGGTCGAGCGTGAACTCGACGCGGCGGTCCGCACCCAGCAGCCACTGCGTGCTGGTGTAATACGCCGTCGCGTAGTACGCCTTGTCGAACACGTTGAACAGGCGCGCGCTCACCCGCGTGCGCGGTGCCGCCTGCCAGGTCAGCGCCAGATCGGTGGTGCTGTAGCCCGGCAGCTCCAGGGTGTTGGCGTTGTCGGCGTAGCGCTTGCCGACGTAACGCGCACCGCCGGCCACGGTCCAGTCCGGCAGGAACTGCCAGCTCAGCCACACATTGGCCAACCGCTCGGCCACGTTCGGCGGCACGTTGCCATCGCGCGAGACCAGCACGGCCGGCGAACCGGTGGTTTCCAGGAAATCCTCGAACTCGGCCTTCAGTACCGTCGCGTTGGCATCGAGCGTCCACTGCGGCGCGAAATTCCAGTTCAAGGACGCCTCGATTCCTCTCGAGGTCTGCGCGCCCACCTGCACCCGACGATCCGGCAGCAGCGGATCACGGCTGAGCAGCCCGGTCTTGCGGATCCGGTACGCCGCCAGCGTCCACTCGCCACCGTCGAAGGCCTGCTTCAGGCCGACTTCGACCTGACGCCCCTTGGCCAGGTCGAAGGCACCGTTGGCCGGGCTGATCATCAACAGGCCGCTGACCGGGTCGGCCGCCTGCGAATACTGCGCGTACAGGCTCAGCGTCGGCTGCAGCGCGAATACCGTACCTGCTCGCCAGCCGGTGCTGCTGTAGGTCTTCGAGAATGCCTTCTGGCCGCTGATCAGATCGGTACGATCGATGCGCGCGCGGTCGTGGCGTAGCCCGCCCAGTACCGACCAGCGCTCGTTCAGGGCCAGCCGGTCTTCCACGAACAGAGCGTACTGCTCGGCACTGTTGCGGTAGCGCGGCAGGTTCGGCGCATCGCTGGCAAACTGCCCCGGCACCGGATGGAACGGATCGACCGGGCCGGAGCTGCCGGCATAGGTGTTGTTGGTGTGCTTGAAGTGCGCGCGGTTGGCATCCATCCCCAGCGCGAAACTGTTGGCAAGACCGCCCACCTCACCCTGCAAGCGCAGCGTCGAGGTCAGCCCGGTCTGGTCCTGGTTGTGGGTGATCTCGGTATTGCCCGAGCGATCGATCAAGCCGGTAGCGCGGTTGTAGACATAGGCCTCGGCGTTGCGCCAATCGCGCTGGCTGTCGATCTGGTAGACGCGGGTGCGCCACTCCACCTTCGCGTTCGGCGTCCACAGCGCATCGAGCTGCGTCCAGCGGTCACGGAAGCGGATGTCACTGTCTTCCACGTTGTAGTTGCGGTGGCGCAGCGCTTCCAGCTGGCGGCCCTCGACCAGCGGCGTGCCGAAGTAGCGCATCGGCTGCTGGTAGCCCTGCGCATGGGTGAGCGTCAGCTGCAGGTCGGTACGCGGCTGCCACAGCAATGCCCCGGAGAAAGTCGCGTCACTGTTGCGACCACGGTCCACCCAGCCGCCGCTGTAGTTGCCGCTCACATCCAGCCGGTAGGCCAGCTCGGGCGTCAGCGCGCCACCGCTGCCGAAGCCCAGGCGCGCGGTGTCCTCGCTGCCCACCGTCACACTGATCTCGTTCTCGACGGCACCGCGCGAAGGCTTCTTCGGCAAGATGTTGATCACACCGCCGATCGCACCGTCGCCGTGGATCACCGAGGCCGGCCCGCGCAGCACTTCGATGCGCTCGATGGACCAGGTATCGAACGGGAACGTGATGCCGACGCCCCCGTACTGGCGCAGCCCGTCGTACAGGCGCATCACCGACGCCCCATCGGTGAAACCCCGGCTGGACAGTGCGCTGAGGCCATTGCCCGGATGCGGCATCGCGCTGATCGCACCCGCGCGGCTGATCGCATCGTTGAGGTTGGAGTCACCGCGCTGCTCCAGCTGGTCGCGGTCGATCACGGTGAGCGCCGCAGGTGTCTGCAGCACGTTCAGGCCCAGCGCGGAACCTGCGCCGGGGGTGGCCGACAGCGCACCGTGCCGGGTATCGACTACGCGTACGGTGTCCAGGGTGGTCGGGCCCGCCGCTTCGGCACGGGCAGGTGCAACAGGCAGGGCGCAGGCGCACAGCGCCGGCAGCGTCGCCCAACGCAGGGCAACGCGCTTCGGATGTCTTTTCATTTTTTCACGGCATGCAATGCCACCCCGCACTGCGGGGCAGCAGGAAGGAAAGCGCACGCGGTAGCGCCAGGTCATGCCTGGCGGCTTCCATCAGAGGGAATGCACGGCCGCGTGCGCGGCTCAGCCCGCCAATGCCGCCGGTGGTCCCCGCGCCCCGAGGGTTCCCGCCAGGCGCGCGGGCACTGCCAGCACAGCGCCCAGCCGCGCCCGGCAGACCGGCGCCAAGGGCACCAGCAGCAGGAACGCCGCCACCAGCAGGGTGATCAGCCGCGCCGCGATCAGGCAGTAATCGCAATCCACGCCCATTTCATGGTCGGCGTGTGGATCGGCGGGCGGATTCTTCGCGGCCTCATCGTGCGGCGTCGCCATCGCATGATGGTCGTGATGGCCTTCCATCGTGTGCTGCGCATGCAGCGAATGATCCATCGCCGCCACCGGCGCCGCCGCTGCCACGCGGCCATGCGCCACCCAGCGGCTCACCAGCGGGGCAAGCAGCACCAGCAGCAGGGCGAGCCATGCCAGGGCCTGGAACCGGCGGTGGAATCGGGGGCGGTGCACCCGGGCATTCTACGGCGCGGCGCCGCAACCTTGGACCACGTTCAGGGTTTTGCCCCTGCGACAGGGTGACGCAGGCGCCTCACGTCGCGTACTGGGCAACGCCATGCCCGAACGACCAGTTCTCCTTCTTCACTTCCACCAGATTGATGAACACGTCCTCGCGGCGGATGCCCACTGCCGCATGCAGGCCGTCAGCGATGCCCGCGTACAGCGCCTTCTTCTGCTCCAGGGTGCGGCCCTCGTTCCAGGTGATCTGGATGCAGATGAAATCGTCGGAGCGCTGCACACCCAGGTAGCTGGGGTCGTAGACCAGGGTGGCGGCGTCGTGCTCCTGGAAGATCTGGAAGCGGTCGTTCTCGGGCACGCCGACAGCGCGCATAGCCTGGTAGATGGCCTCGCCGACGCGCTGCAGGTAGTCGGCGGATTGGCCTTTGCGGAGATCGATGCGGGCGAGCGGCATGGTGGGGCTCCCGGGTGGAGGGGTCATTGTGCTGAGACTACGCCTGCCCGGGGCGGTGGGACAGCGCAGGGATGGAACCCTCTGCCTTCATCCATGACATGGTCACTCGCCTACTGCGCGGGTTGACGTAATTGCCGTGGCGGCGCCTCGCCAGAGTCGTCATGTCCACGGTCGAAGGGGGCGGCGGATTGCGCCATTAGAGACGAGCTTCGCAGCGAGTGGGTGCTGCAGGGCACAGAACTGGAAACGCTTGGTGCGCCTGCGTGCAGTTGAGAACTTTCCTTACGGACCGCTGTGATTGTGGGCCGGATGATCTCCATGCCGAGGCGCGTTGCCCTGGCCGGGATTGGCGTCTCGAATAAACGAACGAACTTCCACCGCTGCGGTTCACACCTCAGCAGAGAGAATGCACCGATTGCCTTCAATGGCGGCCGGTGCGTGGGGATCGACAGATCCGCCAGGCCTTCCTCTCGGTGGAAGTTCGTTTGCCTTGGTACGCCAACCCGCACCGTCCGCCACCTTCGCTTCGGAAGGTGGCCCCACGCCAGTGAGGGTTTCGCCATGACCAACCGCACCGCTGTCCATCCCCGCCTGCACGCCCTGATCGGCGACATCGCCGCCGACGCGCCCGAGGACCTCGCACGCGAGATCGAGTGCGCCTTGCACGAACAGAGTCTGCCCGTGCAGTCGCCTGCCTTCTTCACGTACCTCAATGCCATCAGCCGCGCCGACGGCGATGACGGACAGCCGTGCAAAAGCCTCACCCTCGTTGCCAGCAATCACGCCTCGCTGCGCCGCTCGATGTCTGGGCTTACCGCACTGCTCGATCTGCTGCAGGCCGCCGACCATGCACGCAACGAAGGCGGCCCGGACGAACAGCTGGGCGCTTTCCACACCGACGGACTGATCGTGGCCGCGCGACAACTGGTGCGTGAGGCGAATCATTGCCTCTCCGGCGCTGACTGACCGGCCCGGATGCCCTCCCGCTACAATCGCGCAGGGAACGCAGGAGGCCGCAATGGACGCCGAACATCTGGACTACTTCAAGGCCGCACTGGAAGGCCGCGCAACCGTGGGTTGGAACGTATGGTTTGCCGCCAACCAGCACGCGCTGGCCCAACAGCTGAGCCGCCCTGCACTGCTGCGGTTGAAGTTCAGAAAACTGGATGAAGCCGAGTGCCTGCTCGCCGAGGCCGGCATCGTGCCTCGCAGTACGGCGGGCAAACGCTACGAAATGTACTGCGCCCAGTTCTCGGCGGACGTGGTGGACGCGAACGGTCGCCCGCTGCCAGCCATCTGGCGCGCGGCGCACGGCGGTGCGATCGGCCTGCTGGCCGAGGGCGAACACGAGGCCGGCCAGGCGAAGCTCTTCGCGGAGTTCCGCCGCGTCCGCAAGCGTGGGCTGCAGCAGGCCCACGAATGGTTGGCTGATCTGTGCTTTGAAGGCGAGATGGAACTGACCAGCGGCAATGCCGAGGTGGGCCGTGGTCTGTTGGCGGTGGTGGTGCAGGCCGGCAGCGGCCACGACCTGTTGGATGCGACGGCGATGATCGCGCGGGATCTGCTGGATCAGCACGGGTGATGGCAGCCGCAGCAGCGACGCTGGCACGCATCATCAAATAACAAAAAAGCCCCCATTGCTGGAGGCTTTTTTCGTTCTGCAACATGGTGGGCGGTACAGGGATCGAACCTGTGACCCTTGCGCTGCACTGATCCCATGCCCGGTGAGTCGCCTGCGGCGATGGCGGTTAGAAGGCAAAGGGCCACGCTTCTTCCAGTCCGCCAAGACGCCTTGGCACTATCTGGGCGATGTTCTCGAATGGATCAGCGGCAGTGAGAGCTTCAAGTGACGATCTGCATGCTGACGGCCCGTCAGAAAGGCAGGTTCTCAGTGAAGACAAAGCCACCCTCGTAGCGGGCGTGGCCCTTGAGAATCTTACTGACCTGATCAGCGAGGGCGTCGTCTTCGTTAAGAGTCTTGAGAACCTCGTCATCAAATGTATCGATCTCCAGTTCGAGGCGCCCCTTCCGATAGTCAAGTGAGAGCTCAGAGATCCTACCCTTCTCCCCAGTATACGCCTCGATCGTTGCATTGATGCGCCAAACTAAGCGACTTTTGATTCGATCCGCAATAATTTGACGGACCTTCGAGTTCCCCTCAATGGCCTGGTAGGACTTACCGACCAACTCCGAGAAAAACTCAGCACTCTTTGCGGCGGCGCTGGTTATGCACTCGACATAGTTAGGAAGGGAGCTAGCACTTATGAAATGGACGAGTGCAGATAGTTCGCGCTTCTTAACCATGTAGCGAGCGAGGTGGGTGATTCCATCAACCTCGGTCACCTTCGTCGACCGCCCCTCGTAAGCAACCTCCACTAGTGGAGCGTCCACGACCGAAAGGAGACTGAAGTGATACAAACGCCTTCGGTTGCGCATTCTCGTACCAAGCAGATCAATCTCGTAATCGAGCGCTTTCATGACGCTCACAATTGAGGAAAAGATCTGATCGTCGTTTCTTGGAGTAACCGTTCCGACCTCCGAGGTTGCTTCGGCGCCTTTTGGAACCCTTTTACTGTTGCCTTGAGGGGGCGTGAGACCCAACTGCTGAAACGCAAAAATTGCGGAACGCGGCGAGAACAAGTCTCTGTACTTTTTGCCGAGCGCCACCGCATGACTATTCTTCCAACTCTCAGTTTTCAGATATGTCGATAGAGGCTCAACGTCGGTCCACACGTGAACAGGATTCCAGTCAAGGTTCGGGTCTTTCTTTGGCTTCTCCTTCGTAAGAAATGCCCATGTCAGTGCCTCGTCCTTTTTGCAGCTGACAAGGACTGCTGCGACAACCTCGACGTCTTCAAACTTTTCTGCACGGTATGCCACAAGATCGAGCTCTCTCGCTCGACCATCGACGTCATCGGCATAGTAGCGCCCACCAATGGTTGACCAGCCATTTTTCTTGAAGACGTCGCCGACCAAGTGTTCAAGGATGAAGCCCGTCTTTTCCAACGCCGCTGGGATCTGATCGAGCGGGACAGAGCGACGTTTAGAAATGGTCATAAGATGCCGTCCTCAACAAAGATCGTTGACCAAGGCCCCGACGAGGCGGCCGCGCGATTAAGATTAATGCCCGCATTCTAGCCAAGAGTCGAGACTAAGAGTGCCGCGTCCAAACACGCTCTCGCGCCGGTAGCTTTGGCGAGTCACCCAAGCTGGGAGAAGTTGACGGGCAGATGGTGAGCGTCTCCATCGACGGGCGCCACCGTGCTCCAACAATTCTGCAGATGTAGAGCAGATGGGAAGAGGACGTACATGCGCTGGAGACAATACGATGACGAACCGCAGAAAACACGGCAGTCAAGGCGAGCTGTCTTGTAGGCAAGGAGCCGCGGCTCCTCCAGTCCGCCCAGAGCCCCTGGTGCCAACTAGGCACGTGCTGGCACGAATTGGATCATGGGAAGGCTATCGCTAAACGAAGAGCGCGCCAGCCAACCTTCCAATCTCTGCCACGGCAGCAACGCCACCGGCGAGTAAGAATGCGGCCGGGACACAACATCCCATAGCCCTGCCCACTTTGCGCTGCCTGCCCGCACGCGTCAGCGGCACCCCAAGCTGGCGTGACAACCTACCTTTTGCGGACGAGAGGCCAGATGCTCTTTTCCATGAGAAGCCAGGTATTCCTCTTTTCCGAGCCATGAGATTTCAGTTCCAATTGTGGGGGCAGTGCACTGATCTGCGTTCATTGCACACTGCGCACTCAAAACAGTGCGGCGCGACCTCCATACGCCCCCGAATTTTCTGCACAGTCAGTTGAAGAAGCCACTTTTCAGCGCTTCCGATTGAAGCATGCCAGACGATATGGCGATCGATTCGATCTCAGGAAGAACCACACCCTCGCTTTGGAGCCTCATCTACCGAACGATGGGAGTCGCCATTAGATTACTTATTCTTTGACTGACTGCCACGCCCCCGAATAATCCGCCCCCTCTGTAGCCAACCGTGATGCCGGTGGTTTGATCTTTACGATCATTGGAAATTTGAATCCAACGCCTCCGAGAAGCGCTTCTCCCGTAGCAAGCGTGGGAACCATCGCCGTAATTCGGGAGTCAGCATCACCAAGCGCCTTCTCCATCGCGTCCCTATCATAAGAATTCGAAAGCCGATGGACAACAAAGGTTCCAATCTGACTAAAAACGTCATCAGGGATATCTCTTGATCGCTGCGTTGATATAACAACAGTCAGCCCGTACTTTCGTCCCTCCTTAGAGATAGCGCCAAACGCATCCAAAACGATCTGCCCCGCATCAAAGCTCAAGCTCTTGCTGAGGAACTGATGCGCCTCATCCAACACGACGATCAGCGGATTCTTCTTGGTGACATAACCTGCCCTTGCCAATGCCAGCAGCTTCCGGCCCAAGGCATTTACCAACACCTCCCTAGATGAGCCTTCAAAAGGTATTGAGGACAGATCCAATCGAATAATTCCGCCACTGGACTTCGCAAACGCCTCAAGAGTACTCGACACCGTCTTTATCGAGGGATCGACGTCGATGAGCCAGCGATGGTGCACGCTTTTCGCAAGCTGATCCACCCTGGAAATCAGGTTAAGGCAGTTCCCCACATCGTTCTCAACTCGCCCACCCCAGATAGACTGGTCCTTTCCGAAGTTGGCGTCGGGGTAAACGCACTCGTGGACAATCTGCTTTGAGAGCGCGGAAAACAGCCATGGAGATCGATCGATCTCGTCCGCGTACTTCGTGTAGTAGGCCTGCTGCGGCTCCTTCTTCTGTCCCGACTTAAGAAGATTGCCTTCCGCATCGATCGGCAGGTCTGCACCAGCCGTCCCAGCCTTAGCATGAAAGACCATCTTCAGGCTTCGAATTGCGGCATCAAGCTTCGGTGCTTGGCTCTGGGGAGACGGGCGCAGCAAAGCTCGCAAGTCGGAATCCATGAAATCCGTATGGGGGAACACCATGCGCTCCCTCCGGCCACCTGTGGTCTGATCGAATACGCCGGTGTACAGATCAAGTTGCTCGTACTCCCCCGTCGCGTCTATCAACAGAGCTTTGCCTCCATTGCTCCGTATTTGCTCGATCATACGGGCGACCGTAAAACTCTTTCCTCCACCTGTCGCCCCAAGTACACAGCAATGCCGCGCAAAGAGCGATTCGGGAGAGATTACGACGTCTACATGTGTGTCCTGCGGAAGCGTGGCGATGTCCAGGGAAACCACGCCGGACGCCTGATCATCCTTGCCACCGTAGAGATGGACGACAAGGTCAGGATGGGCGCTATACACGTGACTTCCAAGTTCAGGAAATCTGGCAACCCCGCGCATTACATCGCCATCCTCAACACGGACCGTTGCCAAAGGTATTGCAGCACCAAGGGGATGTGGAACTCCGCGAGGCAGGGCGCCAGGCTCCACGCTATACCTATCCGAACCTTCCAGCCAAACCTTGGCGATCCGACACAGAAGCGCGACTTCCCCTAATTCGATGAACACCAGATCGCCCACCAGCCCGGCAGATAGTTTCCTGCCAAAGTATGCGTGAGTCACACCTTCAGCCGCTCCCGCAAGATTGATTACGAACTCAGTGGGACCACAGGACGCGACTGTCCCGATGCGCCTCTTCCTTTCATACGGGGAGAACCAGGTCATGCCGGCCCTCCACTAGCACCTATGCCACTCCGTGAGAAGAACTTGGCAAGCGCATCCTCAGGCGACTCCTCACGCCGACTGGGAAGTCGGCTGACGAGGGCAGCAAATGATCCGCCAAAGAGTCCGACGCGACTGTCGCCAGCCTCTATTGCATGCTCGAGCAATTCCCGGACATCACCATTAAATGACCCAGCCGGGTGGAACAGGTCAAGCGTTGCGACAAAAAGCGATAGACTTGGATTCGTACGAAGCGCCAACAAGATGGCATTGTTCAAGTGGCTGTCATTGAAGCCAAAACCAGCGCAAAGAACAGCCGTATTCTGCTTTCTCAACTCTGCGAGAAACGAGGAAACCATATCGAGATATGGCGGCTCGTAGGAAGCTTGGTACTTACCTCGGCTCGGGTATATAAAGACAGGCCTTCCGTAAGACGCGTCAGAAGTCTTCTTCAGTCCATGGGCGCCGATGCGCCAGTTCACGGATCCGTGCAGCTTGTAAAGATGATAGACGTTGGAGATATACGACGGGGGTCGCCCGCTTTCTGCACGCGTGACGATATCGTAGGAAAACCACATCGGATTGAAAGCCCCCGGATCCGCGAAATCGAATCCGTCAATAGGGATGAATCCAGTCCGCGACGCTGCGACCTCGAAGGCAAGGTCGTAATTGGTAGTGAAAATCTTAAGCCGCTGCTGTTTCTCGCCTCTCCGTCCCAGAGATCTCAGCAGACGCTCATGGTCTCCCCACCGATCCGGAGGTACTGAGCTCACGAACGATGTCCGGCCAAGTATTACCTCCTTGGCATCGGTCACAAAAGACCTCAGATCCGTATCGTTCGGCGCTGTTATCAGCCAACTCTCGCAAAGGGAGAGGAGAAGCTCGATGTCTTCAGCCGGCTCGCCAAACTCATTTACTCGCGACTGCAGCGACGAGTACTCTACGGTCGATAGTACTTTTTCGAATCGCTTCTTGTCGGAATTCCGACAGGCCATCCACAGATCGTACATGGAGGGCGCGTATCGAGAAGCAGATGTATTCAGTGACAGCGAAGTACCTGATCCCGCGAGGATGATTAAATTCTCAGCATCCACTAGTCGATTAAGATGCTGAGAAAGATGTCGCCCAATCGCATCATCCCCTCCCGAAATCACTTGCGGAGTGCACTTGCCATCCTTCTTCGGCGATTCCGCACTGCAAAAGAGAGGGGGGATAGCCGGCAAAGGAGGGACTTTGATGGGCGCCGACGCTGCCTCTGCTAACTCATCTGGTCCACTTGGAGTATCTCCACCTTCATTGCGCACAGTCATACGCCCCCCCCTGTTGAGTGCCGATCTTCTAACGAGGGAGACAAGACTGCAAGGGCCGCAGTCCGTTGCGCGGCGCAGGTGACAGGAAATCAGCACAGAGGATTACTGACCGTTGCACTTAGCCTGCACTTACGAAAAAGCCGGCTCAAGGCCGGCTTTGACGTTAACCCATTAAAATCAGGGTTCTATTTGGTGGGCGGTACAGGGATCGAACCTGTGACCCTTGCCGTGTGAAGGCAATGCTCTACCGCTGAGCTAACCGCCCGGTGTGTTGCTGAGCCGCTCATTATAGGAACTTTTCAGAGGCCGTCAACAGTTTTCACATCCGTCTTCACGTGTGTTTTCGAGGCGTGCCGCCGGGCGTGGCCCGGCGCTGCCTCACATCGTGTGGGTGGGCTTGTCCGAGCTGGTCAGGCCGGCCAGCTGGGTCTCGATCTTATGGCGCACGCCCTCGCCTTCGGCGCCGTCGGCCAGCTGCACGCCGATGCCCGCGGTACGGTTGCCCTGCGCCCCTGCGGGGGTCACCCAGATCACCTTGCCGGCCACCGGCAGGCGCTCGCTGGAATCGGGCAGGGTCAGCAGCAGGAACACCTCGTCGCCGAGGAAGTAGCGCTTGGGCGTGGGCACGAAGATGCCGCCATTCTTCACGAACGGCATGTACGCGCTGTACAGCGCGGCTTTGTCCTTCACGGCCAGGGACAGGATGCCCTGGCGGGCGTTGCTGGCACTCATCGATTTCCCCTTGCGGCAGGCCGCTCGTTCACCTTGTTCCAGGCCAGCAGCAACTCGACCACCGCAAGGTCTGCACGCACCGTGGTGCGCAGCAGGTCGCGGGTGCGGTTGGCAGCGTCGAACCAGGCTGCCAGCTTGTGCAATCGCTCCGGCGCGGTCAAGGCGTCCGTGCTGGCCTGGGCCAGCGCCAGGTCGGCGGCGAAGCGCAGGCGCAGCGCCGCGTTGTCATCACCGCACCATTTCTGCGCCAGCTCCACCGCGCCGGTCCTGCCGGTGGCCAACTGCTCCAGGTCGCGGGCCACCTCACGGCGCAGGCTCAGCCCGTCCTCGCGCAGCCAGTTGTCGGCCTGGCCGGGATGGCCGCGCGCGGCGTCCAGCGCTTCGCGTGCGGAGGCGTCGCTGTGGCCCTGCTGCTGCAACCAAGCCAGCGCTTCCTCGTGCGGCGGCAGCTTGAACTCCAGGCGCTGGCACCGGCTGCGGATGGTCTGCGGCAGGCGTGCCGGGTCGCTGCTGATCAGCCACAGGTAGCGGCCGGGCTGCGGCTCTTCCAGCGTCTTGAGCAGTGCATTGGCCGCAGAGCGGTTGATCGCATCGGCCGGATCGACGATCACCACCTGGGCCACACCGTACTGCGGGGTCAATGCCAGTTTGTCGGTGATCTCGCGCACCTGCTCGATGACGATCTCGGTACGCAGCTTGTCGCCGCTCTTGTTCGGAATGAAGCTCACCAGCTGCAGGTCCGGGTGGGTACCGGCAGCGATCAGGTGGCGGGTGCGCGCGGCGTGCGCGGCATCGCCCTGCGCCAGCACGTGGTCGGCCAGCGCCAGCGCAACCTCGCGCTTGCCCAGCCCGGCCGGGCCGCAGATCAACAGGCCATGCCCCAGCCGGCCCGCGTCGAGCGCGGCCACGGTCTGATCGAATGCGCGCTGCTGCCAGGGCGAGAACGTGCTCATGCGCCCTTTCCTTCCTGCAGCCAGCGCTCGACCTGCGCGATCACGTCGGCGGCCACGCGTTCCTGCACCTGGCCCGCGTCGATCACGGCGAAGCGCTGTGGGTCCTGCTGGGCGCGGCTGCGGAACACTTCACGCACGCGCTGGAAGAAATCGTCCTGCTCGCTCTCGATGCGGTCCGGCCACAGGTCGCGGCCATTGGCACGCGCACGACCGACCGCCACGTCCACATCCAGCAGCAGGGTCAGGCCCGGCAACAGGCCAACGGCACGGCGCTCCAGCTCGGCAATCCACTGCGGGTCCAGGCCACGGCCCCCTCCCTGGTAGGCGTAGCTGGAATCGGTGAAGCGATCACTCAGCACGTAGGCACCGCGCTGCAGGGCCGGCTGGATCACCTCCCGCACGTGCTGCGCGCGGGCGGCGAACACCAGCAGCAGTTCGGCCTCGGCGCTGAGCGGCTCGGCGGCGATCTCGGCATCGGGCTTCAGTATCAGGCTGCGGATGCGCTCGGCCAGCGGCGTGCCGCCCGGTTCACGCGTCAGCACGACCTCATGGCCATGCTGGCGCAGGCACGCGCGGATGGCATTGATCGCAGTGGTCTTGCCGGCGCCTTCGCCGCCTTCCAGGCTGACGAAACGCGGGTGGCGTAGCAGCGCGGGACTCATTGCGCCGGGGTCTCCTGGGTGCGTTGCTGGCGCAGCTGCTGCAGGTAGCGCGCTACCGCAGCGTTGTGCTGGTCCAGGCTGGACGAGAACACGTGCGCGCCACTGCCATCGCCAACGGCGACGAAATACAGTGCATCCCCCGCTGCCGGCTGTGCCGCGGCCATCAGCGCGTCGCGGCTGGGCATGGCGATGGGGGTCGGGGTCAGGCCCGCACGGGTATAGGTGTTGTAAGGCGTATCGGTGGTCAGGTCGCGGCGGCGGATGTTGCCGTCATAGGCCGCGCCGATGCCATAGATCACGGTGGGATCGGTCTGCAGGCGCATGCCGATCTGCAGGCGGCGCATGAACACGCCGGCAATCTGCGGGCGCTCGCTGGCCAGCGCGGTTTCCTTCTCGATGATCGATGCCAGCGTCAGCAGCTCGTACGGCGTGTTGATCGGCAGGTCCGGTGCACGGCTCTGCCAGGCCTCGTCCAGCGCCTTTTCCATCGCCGCATGCGCACGCTTGAGCACATCCACGTCGCTGTCACCGCGCTGGTAGATGTAGGTCTCCGGCAGGAACCGGCCTTCCGGATGCTGGCCGCCGAAGCCCAGGCGCTGCATCAGTGCCGCATCATCAAGATCATCGGTGGTGTGCAGCAGTGGATCGGCACGCTTCAGCGCCGCGCGCAGCTGGCGGATGTTCCAGCCTTCGATGATGGTGACGCGGTGCTGCAGGACCTTGCCGGCGCGCATGCGCAGCAGCAGCTCGCGCGGGGTCAGCTGGCTGTCCAGCGCGTACTCACCCACCTTCAGCTTGCCGGCGGCGTCGAGCTGGCGCGCCAGCAGCTGCCACTGTGCGTCCTGGCCTTCGTCCACGCCTGCCTCGCGCAGCTTGCGCAGCACGGTGTTCAGGCCATCGCCGCTGGCGATCACCACGGTCTCTGCGGAGGGGGAGATCCGGGCATCGGCGAACTGGGTCTGCTTGTAGAAGAACCACGCGCCCGCGCCGGCCACGACCGCGACCAGCACCACCAGCAGCGTTACCACGAACAGACACCCGCGCTTGGCTCCCGCCATGGATTACCTCAGAACTCGATTCCGTCGTGCAGGATACCGTGCCGGTGGTGTGGGGTCA
>NZ_JBWJPF010000049.1:0-3421 GCF_056393265.1 Stenotrophomonas sp. Steno-C15 | reverse complement strand
GTGGCCGGCGGCACCGGCGATGCCCGCATCGCCGGTGCCATCCCAGGACGCACGCTGCTGCGGTATGGTTCGGCATGGAATTCCACCCAGGCCCCTCCATGCAGATCGCAGTCTTCAGCGCCCGGCCCTATGATCGCCGCTTTCTTGACGAGGCCAATCAGCGCGGCGCCGCAGAACAGGATTTCGCGTTCGTCTACTTCGATGCCTCGCTCGACCTGCATACCGCCACGCTGGCACACGGCTGCGACGCCGTCTGCGTGTTCGTCAATGATCGTCTTGATGCCCCTGTGCTGCAGGCCCTGCACGCTCAGGGCGTGCGCGCCGTGCTGCTGCGGTGCGCCGGCTTCAACAACGTCGATCTCGCCGCTGCGACGTCGCTGGGCCTGTTCGTCGCGCGCGTGCCGGCCTACTCACCTGAGGCCGTCGCCGAGCATGCACTGGCCCTGGTGATGACCCTCAACCGGCAGACACATCGCGCCTACAACCGCGTGCGCGAAGGCAACTTCATGCTCGATGGCCTGCTTGGGCACACCCTGCATGGCCGCACCGTCGGCATCGTCGGCACCGGCAAGATCGGTGTGGCGACGGCGCGCATCTTCAAGGGCCTGGGCTGCACGGTGCTGGGCCATGATCCCTATCCATCGGCATCCTTCGCCGGGCTGGGAGAAAACGTGGCTCTGGCCGAGCTGCTGTCCCGCGCCGACATCGTGTCGCTGCACTGCCCATTGACGGCGGATACCCATCACCTGATCAACGATGCGTCGCTGGCGCAGATGAAGGCGGGTGCCATGCTGGTCAACACCTCGCGTGGCGGTCTGGTCGACACCCATGCGGTCATCCGCGCGCTGAAATCACGCCGGCTGGGCCACCTGGCCATCGACGTCTACGAGCAGGAAAGCGCGCTGTTCTTCCAGGATCTCTCCGGGGAAATCATCGACGATGAAGCGTTCCAGCGCCTGATGACCTTCCCCAACGTACTGGTGACCGGCCATCAGGGCTTCTTCACCGTGGAGGCCCTGCAGGAGATCTCGGCGATCACGCTGGGCAACCTGGCGGATTTCGCAGCCGGGCGGGCGTGCGCGAACCGGGTGGAGGCAGGCTGACCGAGGGTGGATTGACCACCGGGCAGGGGAGCCCGTAAAATCGCGTGCTCGGCCGGAATAGCTCAGTTGGTAGAGCGGCGCATTCGTAATGCGTAGGTCGCAGGTTCGACTCCTGTTTCCGGCACCATGTTTGATGAAAAGCCCCGGCCCTGGTCGGGGCTTTTTTGTGTCTGGTGGCGCCGGGCCATGCCCGGCGGAATACGAGGGCAGGTGGCGCGATTCGCCGCCCGACTGGGGGTGAGGGCGACCTTCGGCCGTTAGTGCTTCCTGTCGTCGGCCACAGGCGCGACGGATGGCACTGCGACGTCCAGTGGCCCTGCATAGGCAGGGGCGTTGGCGGGGCGGCACTCTCTCGAACACAGGTAACCCGCATGTCGAACTCGTCGATCTCCCCCCTCACTTCCCGGTCCAGGCTGAGCATGGCGATGTCGTTCGCTCTGATGGCGGGACTCTCCACGCTCGATGCGCAGGCAAGCACCTTCCATCTGAACGGCGACACGATCTACTACTCCGGCGGCGTCGAGAGCAGCGATCCCAGGACCTTGGAGCGCATTCTCAGCGCGGCGAACCGGCAGGGACGGACCATCCGCCAGATCGTCTTCCGCAATTCACCCGGTGGTGCTGCCAGCGGTGGCGTTGGCATGGGCGAGGTCATCCGTCGCAATGGCCTGGATACCGTGCTGGACGGTGGTTGCTACTCGGCGTGTGCCGATGCGTTCGTCGCCGGTGTCAATCGTCGGATCACCCGCTTCGCCCTGCCGGTGTATGACGGTTACGACATGACCGTGCTGGGGATCCATGGCGAAGCCCGGGATGGTGTTCCCACGCCGTACCCGGGCCAGGAGAAGTACATCCAGTACTACCGGGACATGTTTGGCGCCAGGGACTTTGCCGTCATTGAAGGCCGGATCACCCAGGCCCACTACGAACTGACGGAAAGCTCCGGGTTCCTGCGCTATTTCGATCCGGCCACGATGGCCATCGCGACCCGCTTCTGCCCGACCCGCGACACCAGCGACGACGGTGGCTGCACGGCCTATCCGGACGTGACGCTGTTCAGCGACAGGGTGGCGACCTCGATGGACTATGCAACGACCAACGATGTCCTGATCATCGATGGCAAGCGGGTGAGCGGAAACATCAATCCGGCATTCGATCCCGCGCAGTTCTCCTATGTGCGCGATGTGGATGTGGACAAGGTCGTCGGCGGCGATGCCTTTGGCGTGATCAAGCTCACCGCGGGCGCCCATTGGTCCGCGACGGAAGACAGCGGTGCGTCGATTCTGTGGGTGGACTCGGGGAGGCTGGACATCACAGCGCAGAGCAGCCTGCTTACCGGCAACAGCGTGATAGGACGCAACGGTGCCGTCGATGTGAGGGACGGTCTGCTGAAGGCCGGGAGCACGATCGTGGACGGTTCGCTGTCCCTCGCCTCGACCGGCGAACTGGACAACAGCGATACGCTGCTGGTCCGGCGTGGAGGTGAGGTGGCGATGGCCGGTGGTCGAATCTCCACGGCCGTCGTGACGCTGGATCCAGGGGCCGCACTGAAGGGGCATGGAACCATCGGCGCGACGGCCTATGTCGGGGACCCGGACTATCCCGACTTCCCCTGGAATGTTCCGCAGGTGGCGCGGGTGAGGGTGGCCGGTGGCGATCTTCATCCGCAGGGCGGCCCGTTGACGGTCAACGGCTATGTCAGCTTCGCCTATCCCAATGCCGGCCGGCTGCTGTTCGACATCACGCCGGAAACGCGCCAGGCGGGCCTTGTACTGGACGCATTCGAAGTCCATCGCTGCGACAGCCAGGGCAGCTACTACTATTGCGGAATCGGGGCGGCCACCACTGCGCCGGGCTTCCTGATCGGCGGCACGGTCGGCAAGCTCGCGCTGGATATCGCACCGGGCTACTACCGCCAGGATCTTTCGATCCCGCTGGTACAGGGACGTATCTATGGCAGCAAGGAAGGCAACGAGCTGACCACCGCGCTGTTGAACGACAGTGACAGCGAGTTCGATGCCAGCGTGCCGCAGCTGCAGGCCGGACAGGTCGCCTTCACCCGTGCCGAGCGGCAGGACGGCTCGGGCTACAGTGCCGATCTGACCAGTGCCGACACGGCACAGCGCAGGTTCCATTCGCGCGAGAACTCGCTGCTCACGTTCAATATCGTGCAGACCGGCGACGGCATCTGGGCGGTCGCCAATCCGGCCTTCGATGACGTGTCTCCGTTCGCCAACGTGGCGTCGGGCGCGGGCCTCGGCCAGGCATTGAGGACGGCCGCGTCGCAGCCGGCGTCGGCGCTGGATCCGCTGCTGGGT
>NZ_JBWJPF010000048.1:0-4124 GCF_056393265.1 Stenotrophomonas sp. Steno-C15 | reverse complement strand
GCCCAGCAGCGGCTCCAGCGCCGACGCCGGCTGCGACGCGGCCGTCCTCAATACCTGGCCGAGGCCCGCGCCCGACGCCACGTTGGCGAACGGAGACACGTCATCGAAAGCCGGATTGGCGACCGCCCAGATGCCGTCGCCGGTCTGCACGATATTGAACGTGAGTAGCGAGTTCTCGCGCGGATGAAACCTGCGCTGTGCCGCGTCGGCACTGGTCAGATCGGCACTGTAGCCCGAGCCATCCTGCCGCTCGGCACGGGTGAAAGCGACCTGTCCGGCCTGCAGCTGCGGCACGCTGGCATCGAACTCGCTCTCGCGGTCATTCAACAGCTTGCCGGTCAGCTGGCTACCTTCGGCGCTCCCGTAAATGCGTCCTTGCACCAGCGGGATCGAAAGATCCTGGCGGTAGTAGCCCGGTGCGATGTCCAGCGCGAGTTTGCCGACTGTGCCGCCGATCAGGAAGCCCGGTGCGGTTGCGACCGGGCCGTCCGCACACAGGGAGTATGTGCTGACGCTTTCGCAGCGATGCACCTCGAATGCCCCCAGCACAAGGCCTGCCTGACGCGCTTCCGGGGTGATGTCGAACAGCAGTCGGCCGGCATTGGGATAGGCGAAGCTGACATAGCCGTTGACCGTCAACTGACCACCCTGAGGATGAAGATCGCCACCGGCCACCCTCACCCGCGTCACCTGTGGAACATTCCACGCAACGCCTGGCTCGCCGGGGAACGCTACGTAACCGGTCGCAGCGATCGTCCCATGACCCTCCAGCCGGGCGCCGGCGTCCAGCGTGGCGACCGCAGTTCTCAGCGTCCCTCCCGCCAGAGCGACCCGGCCACCGCGCTTGACCAGCACTGTGTCCTTGTTGTCCAGCTCGCCACCGGCGCCAATGCCGAACAGCCCCGACACGGTCGTATCCTCAGCTTTCAGTTGCCCCCCCTGCAGCGTGACGGAACCCTCGCTTCCGACAATGGTGTACAGCGTCACCAGACGGCCACCGGTGGTCACATCCACTTTTCCCTTTTCCGCCCAGAGGATCTCCGCACCGCTGGACGTATCCGCCAGCCACGATCCCCCGCGCTCAAGTCGGATCATGCCAAATGCATCGCCCGAGGCGATTTTCGCCGCGTCGAACGGGGCTGGCGCCCCTTCAGCGCCCGCACCATAGCCCGCGGCGTACTCGTATTGCGCCGCGTAGAAGTAAGGATTCAGGTCGCCGTGCACGCTATCCGCGACGCGTAAATAGTCGGCGGAAAGATCGACACGCTCTTCGCTGGTGATGATCCGGTCGCTGTAGATGTCTACACCGTCGTACACGGTGCAGTTGTCCTCGGTCGGGCAGAACTGGGCGGGCTTTGCGGTCCTTGGATCGAAGTAGGTGAGGAACGAACCGAACGGCACCTGCATTCCATTGATGGCGCCCACAACCCGAGCGATGGCATCTGGCGGCGCGTTGCCCTGCATCATCTTCGCGTAGTGATCATCCGAGACCTGCTGGGGGATCGGGACGACTTTTCCGCCGGCCGTGCTCCCATGGATCATGAAGATGTTTTCGGGATAGCTAGGATCGATCTCGGGCAGATCGTAATTGGCGATGCGTCGTTCAGCACCACCGATGAAGCTGGTGCCGCAGGCGGAGATGCACTTACCCTGGAATACAGCAGTGATCCCGCGCAGGCGCAGTAGATCCCCGGTTCCTCGTCCTGCAGCTGCATCGCCGCCGGGGCTGTTGCGGAAGACCACCTGCGTGATGGTCCTGCCATTGCTGGCTGCGGCATCGAGAATCCTTCGCAGCCTGATGTGGTCCTGGTAGTTGACACCACCTGTCGCGATGATGCGATCTCCATTGATATGGAAGGTGTAGGCCGACGCGAGGGAGGGCAACATCCCCCCCGTCAGCGCAAGACAGACAGCTGCATGCAGCGGGCTCAGCTGACGGAACGCAGGCAAGCGGAGATTACCTTTCATTTGGAATATTCCTGGAGGTGACAGAGACGCCGACACACGCTCGCGGCATTCGGTGGGCTGGGCATAACTGGCCAACACGACCTGTGTACTAACGTCGAAGGGGGGGCTCCCCCCCCAGCCAAGCGCATCCAAACGTTACCTCGCCGCATTGCCTGCAAGGACAGACTTCATGCCGTAGCCCCTCTCGGCAGGAAGGTCTCCGCGCACGCCCCCGCTGCCCCTCAAACAGAGCCGCATGCGGTCGCCATTCTGTGCATCAGCGGAAAACTGGGACGTCATTGAAACCCCTCTGTCCCGCGCGAGCGAGGCGTGGCCGGAAGGATGCGGCGGGTCGTCGTATAACCGGCGAACGCGGCCGGCAGCTGCCTGAATCGTTCGGGTTGAGTGCTGGCGCTACTCCCGCGCCCCTGGATTGAGCTGCCATCGGCCCCGGCCCCGGAGGTGCGGCCGATTCCCCGTCTACTTGAACCGCACGACCCCGGCCCCTCTTTCGAATGCGCGCTGGCCGTCATCCTGCCGGGAATCCGACCCGCCTTCACGGGGCATCCACAATCTTTTACGGTTCATTTAAAGTGACTTCTATCACACTTTTTAAGTCTAATGAAGTGCCTTCAGTTACTGTTAAGGGACTGGGGGTGTCGACGGCGTCGCGGCGTTAGTTACTTCGTAACACTACTCACCGCCGAGGACGTTTGAAGATGACACGCTCGCTCTACGCTCGCCAGTCGCTCCACCCGCTTGCCACCCACTTGGCGATCGCAATCGCCGCTTCGTTGCCGTTGACAGTGTCAGCACAGTCCGTTGCCAGTGAGCCACTGGATGCGCTCATGCAACAGCGATCATTGCAGACAGCTTGGGCCCGCTCGACGGCGCCCGAAGCAGGAATCCAGCCAAGCGCGCCCCTCCCACCCTCTCACGCATCAGACAGTTCCAGTATGGGAGCTGCGGGCAATCCAGATAGCTGGAAGACCGACGAGTTCAACTCGGACTGGGGCTTGGGGGCAATGAATGCGCAGTATGCGTACGCGAGGGGGCTAAGCGCCGCTGGCATCCGGTTGGGAGTGTTCGACAGCGGGACCGGCTTGGATCACCCAGAATTCGGCGGCAAGAATCATCGCAGCATCACCATTGCTGATCTATTGGCCGATGGCAGTCGGTGCACGAACAGGACTGCATTGACGGGCCCGGATGCTTGCTTCTCCAGCGCTGGTGATGAGGTCCAGGTTAAGCGCTATAAGCTTGATCCAAAGATGCCCAAGAGAATTGCTGATCTGTTACTAAGTGACCCACAGCTGAGCGAGTTTCTGCGGAACGCATCCTATGACGATCACGGCACCCATGTGGGTGGCACCATCGCTGCCAATCGTGATGGCGTAGGCATGCATGGTGTGGGATTCGGTGCAGATCTGACCGTCGCCAAGTTGTTCTTTAACAGCGTCACCGAGATCTATCTCAACGGGTTCGGTATTGGTGAGCGGGTTAAGAGCACGGGGCCAGAGAATTCAGCGCTTGTCGATCTATACGATCAGATGAACACTGAGGGAGTGCGTGCGATCAATCACAGCTGGGGTTTGGCCACGGAGCCGGAGTCAGCAGCTGAATTGGATAACCGATACAGCGATCCCGAATGGCTTGAGAGACTCTCGATCTTCGCGGATGGCGCGCAAGCCAAGGGCATGATTCAAGTCTGGGCGGCAGGGAATACTGATGAAGTCATCCCCACACCCGAGGAGAGCCCCATTGCCGGCATTTATGCGACGCTTCCTCGAGCGCTCCCTGATATCGAGAAGTACTGGCTGAGTGTGGTCAACGTCGACGACAAGAACAGGGGCAATGATGAGAAGAAGGATGAATATGAATTTGTATTGAGCAACAGATCAAACAAATGTGGTCTGAGTGCCAATTGGTGCATCGCCGCTCCCGGCACAGATATCAACTCAACGACCTACGATCCCTCTGCCCCGCCAACAGCAGATATTCGCACCGATGCGGACGGCAACCTCTGGCTCGATGTAACTCAGCGCGTGCCGAGGCACGGCTACGGTCTGAAGAGTGGAACGTCCATGGCGGCCCCGCACATCACCGGCGCTCTCGGGCTGCTGTTTGAGCGCTTCCCCTACCTGGACAACGCACAGGTCCGCGACGTGCTGCTGACC
>NZ_JBWJPF010000047.1:0-4473 GCF_056393265.1 Stenotrophomonas sp. Steno-C15 | reverse complement strand
GCCGCATCACGCGGCGGGCTTCTTCACCACCGAGGACGGCACCAGCCATCGCGCGGCATGGATGCCCAGTTCGTACAGCAGGCACATCGGGATCGCCAGCATCAGCTGCGAGACCACGTCCGGCGGCGTCAGCACGGCCGCCACCACGAAGATGCCCACGATCGCGTAGCCACGGCCTTCCTTGAACTGCTGCGGCGTCACCCATCCCAGCAGCACCAGGATCACCATCGCCACCGGCAGCTCGAAGCTGCCACCGAAGGCGAAGAAGATCGCCAGCACGAAATCCAGGTAGGCGTTGGCATCCGGAGTGATCGCGATCACATCGGGGCTGAAGGTGGTGAGGAAGTGGAACACCGCCGGCAACACCAGGAAATACGCGAAGGCGCAACCGGTGTAGAAAAGCAGCACCGACGACACCAGCAGGGGCACCGCCAGGCGTTTTTCGCGGGCATACAGTCCCGGCGCGACGAAGGCCCACAACTGGTACAGCAGCCACGGCACCGCCACGAACAGCGCGACGAAGAAGGTCAGCTTCAACGGAGCGAAGAAGGCGCCGGCCGGGTTGGTGGCGATCATCGTCTGGCCGTTCGGCAGCTGCGAGACCAGCGGTTCGGCCAGCGCGTTGTACAACTTCTGGGTAAAGGGCAGCAGTGCCAGCAGCACCACGCCCAGGCCCAGCAGCGCACGCACCAGGCGGCCGCGAAGCTCCACCAGATGCTCAACCAGCGAGCTCTCGCCGAAATCCTGTTCGCTCATCGGCCGCGCTCCTCGCTCTGCGACGCTGGCACCGGACGGGTGTCGTCTACATCCGCTGCGGATGCAGCGGACGCCCCGCCGGCATCGGCCGCAGTGCCGTCGCCCATGGACGCGGGAGGTGCAGCCTGCTGTGCCTGGCTGACATGCGGCGGCAGGTCCGCCGGCGCCGGTGCCCGCGTCTCCTGCGCCAGCGCATCACCCTGCTGCTGTGCCTGCGCGGCTTCGCGACGGATCGCCTCGCCGCTGGCACGCAACTGGTTCTCGGTGTCCTGCATGCCCTGCCGCACGTCCTGCATCTGCCGCTTGATCTCTTCGGCCTGCAGTTCGCGCTCCAGTTCCTGTTTCACCGAGTCCCACTGATTGCGGGCACGACGGACCCACAGGCCGGCAAAACGGGCCGCCTTGGGCAGACGCTCGGGACCGAGCACCACCAGGGCGACCACCGCAATGACCAGCAGTTCGCTGAAGCCGATATCAAACACCGCGACCGCTCCGGATCAGCGTGCGTTGCGGTCGTGCTCGTCCTGCGCGGTGCGCGAGGCGTCCTGGCTGCGCGTCTCATCGCCCAGCTGCGCGTTCGGCTTGTCCTCGTCGCGCATGCCCTTCTTGAATTCCTTGACCGCCGAACCGAGGTCCTTGGCGCCGCTGGTCAGACGCTTGGTGCCGAACACCAGCAGGACGATGGCCAGCACGACCAACCAATGCCAGATGCTGAAACTGCCCATAAAGACGCTCGTTACGTTAGTGATCAGGCTGTCGAGCATAGCGCACCGGCCGTTAGCCGGCGCGCGTGACGAAAGTCAGTTCCCGCCCAGCGTCTCCGTGCGGATTTCGCCTTCATTGACCGGCTGGAAGCCCTGCTGCTGTGGTGGCGGGTTCTGCGGCACGTTCTGCAGGGGCGCGGTGGTGGCTTCCGCCGGGACCGCCGGGGCTGCCTGAACAGGCGGCGGTGCGACCGTCGGCGCCGGAGCCGGGCGCGAGGCCGTGCCACCATTGCCACCGCGGTTGTTGCGCGCGGCATAGGTCGCCTCCTCCAGGCGATCACGGAAGGCGACCACATCCATCGACGGCGCACCTGCTGCCCGGCCCTCGAAGATCATGCGCGGCGTGGTGTTGCTGCCATAGGCGTCAAGGTTGGCGGCATCGTCGATCTGCAGCACCGCACCGTCCAGGGCGACGCCGGCGAACAGGCCACGCGCACGCGACCACGACCAGATTTCGGCCTTGAGCTGGCCGTCGGTGGCCGCGGCCGCATTGCGGCCGACCGGACCGGCCGCCACACCGGCATCGGCGCCCAGGGTGAACTTGCCGTTGACCAGGTTGTCCAGGCTGCGGTCGTTGCGGAACACCAGCACCACGTCCGACGACTGCACGCCGGCCTGGAAGCCAATGCTGCCGCCGGTGAGCTTGACGAAGACCGGGTTGGACCAAGCGCCGTTCGGCATGCGGACCGACATCAGGCCATGCCCACGGCGGCCACCAATGACCAGGCCTGCCTTGATCGTGTCGGGAATGACGATGACCGCGCGGCCTTCGTCGAGCAGTTTGTCCGGAATCCCCTGTTCAGGGATTTCCTGGATTTCAGCCAGCACACGCACCGCGTTGCGGGCGCGCTGGTCTTCCTGCGGCCCGGCCATGGCCTGGCTGGACAGCAGGCTGGCGGCGATCAGCAGGGCTTGGATCGGGCGACGCATGGCAGGCTCCAGAAGTCAGTCCATAGGAAGATATAGCAAGTGACTGAAATTAGTAGTGTTGTGATGAATCGGCAATGAGCGTCATCGGTCCCGCATCGGAGATGACTATGCCTGCGATGCAGATCCTGCATCCCGATACAGCGGCAGATCGGCGACAATGAGACCCATGCTCGACGCACCCGATACCGCCGTGCTGGCGGTCAACCTAGGCACGCCCGAGACGCCGACGGCCCCCGCCGTACGCCGTTACCTGGCTGAGTTCCTGTCCGACCCGCGCGTGGTGTCGATTCCGGCGCTGCTGTGGCAGCCGCTGCTGCGCGGCCTGATCCTGCCATTGCGCAGCGGCCGCTCGGCCGCCAAGTACGCCCAGGTCTGGCTGCCCGAGGGCTCGCCGCTGATGGTCCATACCCGGCGGCTGGCGCAGGCGATGCAAGCTCTGCTGCCGACCCTGCGCGTGCGCCATGCGATGCGCTATGGCGAACCCGCATTGACCGCGGAACTGGACCGGCTGGCGGCGGAAGGCGTGCGGCGCATCGTCGTGCTGCCGCTCTATCCCCAGTATTCGACCACCACCACCGCATCGGTGGAGGATCGTGTCGATGCCTGGCAGCGCAGGAATCCGGGCATCACGGTCAGCCTGGTACAGGACTACTCGGTCGACCCGGACTGGGTCGCGGCCGTGGCAGCCTCCATCCAGCGCTACTGGCAGGCGCATGGCCGTGGTCAGAGGTTGATGTTCTCCTTCCACGGCATTCCACAGCGCCTGGCCGATGGCGGTGATCCCTATCCGCAGCGCTGCGAAGCCAGTGCGCAGGCGATCGCCAATGCGCTGGGCCTGGAACGGAGCGAGTGGCAGCTCGGCTACCAGTCGCGTTTCGGGCGCGAGCGCTGGTTGCAGCCGTATGCCGAACCCAGCCTGTGGGCGCTGGCCGAGGCCGGCGTGAAGCAGATCGACGTGGTCTGCCCCGGCTTTGCCACCGACTGCCTGGAAACGCTGGAAGAAGTCGAGATGGGATTCACTGAAACCCTCGCCGAACGCGGCGCACGGATGCGTTACATCCCCTGCCTCAACGATGGATCCGAGCACGCGCGTGCCTTGGCACGGCTGGCCGTGGCCTCGCTGGCATGAGCCTGCAGGGGTTCGAACTCGAGGTCGGCGGCGCGCGCGTGGCCGGCCTGCGCAATCACGGGGACGGCCCGCGTGTGCTCGCCCTGCACGGATGGCTGGATAACGCCGCCAGCTTCGTGCCACTCGCACCGCATCTGCCCCATCTGGATCTGGTGGCCATCGACCTGCCTGGCCATGGCCACAGCGCCCATCTCCCGGCCGGCGCCAGCTACACCACCGCTGCCGCGATCTGCCACGTCCTTGACGTGGCCGACGCGCTGGGCTGGGAGCGCTTCAGCCTGCTCGGCCATTCGATGGGTGCGGGCATCGCCAGCCTGACGGCGGCGGTCAGTGACCGCATTGAACGCCTGGTCGCCATCGAAGCGCTGGGCGGCCTGCGGGGACCGGAAGAGGACACCGCGGATCGGCTGCGTGAGCATGTGACTGCCACGCGCGCGCTATCGCGCAAGCAGCTCAGGGTCTTCCCCGATCTTGCCGCGCCAATCCGCGCGCGGATGATGACCAACCAGCTCAGCGAAGGCTGCGCGCGCCTGCTGGTCGAGCGCGGGGTCGAGCCTGTGGAGGGCGGCTATCGCTGGTGCAGCGATCCGCGCCTGATGCTGCCCACCGCCATCCGGCTCAGCGAGGGCCAGATCGACAACCTGCTGCAGGCCATCGCCTGCCCTACGCAGGTGATCTACGCGACTCCCGCGCAGTCGTACTATCCCGAGCCGATGCGCAGCGAGCGACTGCAGCACCTGCGCGACGGGCGCCTGGCCGTGTTTCCGGGCAACCATCACCTGCATATGGAAGCGCCCGCCCAGATCGCGGCAGTGATCCAGCCGTTCCTGGGACACGGCAGCGCCGGCTGAAACATCGGCTGCTGAAACGCATAAAGAAAAACCCCGCTGCGTG
>NZ_JBWJPF010000046.1:0-8710 GCF_056393265.1 Stenotrophomonas sp. Steno-C15 | reverse complement strand
CCCCGCCCCGGCATCTACAGGAAGATCCAATGGCAGGACTGCGACTGATCGTCGGTCTGGGCAATCCCGGATCGGAGCACGCCCGGACCCGGCACAATGCCGGGTTTCATTTCGTTGAGGCCCTGGCGGAAAAGGCAGGGGCGCGATGGAACGTGGACAGCAAGCTGTTCGGCGAGACCGCCAAGGTCGAGATCGCCGGGCAGACGGTATGGCTGCTCAAGCCTGCCACTTTCATGAACCTCAGTGGCAAATCGGTCACCGCCGCGCAGCGGTTCTGGAAGATCGAGCCCGAGGAAACCCTGTTGGCGCATGATGAACTGGACCTCCCGCCCGGTGTGGCGCGGCTCAAGTTCGACGGCGGTCATGGCGGCCAGAATGGCCTGCGTGACACCATCCGCCTGCTGGGTCACGGCAAGTTCCATCGCCTGCGCGTGGGCATCGGCCATCCCGGCCACAAGGATCGCGTGGTGGGCTGGGTGCTGGGCCGCCCGTCCAAGGACGACGACCTGCTGATCGCGCGCGCCATCGACGATGCGATCGACGTGATGCCGCTGGCCGTGCAGGGCGATTTCAATGAAGCGATGAAGCGCCTGAACACCCCGAAGTAGCTGCCAACCCCGGTTGGCACCCGCAATGATCGATTGAAACAGCTTGGGAAAGCGGCGCGCGCGCTGTTTTCCCAATCAATTTCACCCCAGAGGTTGTCAAAGATGGGTATCAAATGCGGCATCGTCGGCCTGCCCAACGTCGGCAAGTCGACCCTGTTCAACGCGCTGACCAAGGCGGGCATCGCCGCGGCGAACTTCCCGTTCTGCACCATCGAACCGAACGTCGGCATCGTGCCGGTGCCGGACCCGCGCCTGAACGAGCTGGCAGCGATCATCAACCCGCAGAAGGTCATTCCGACCGCCGTGGAATTCGTCGACATCGCCGGCCTGGTCGCCGGTGCTGCCAGCGGCGAAGGACTGGGCAACAAGTTCCTCGCGCACATCCGCGAAGTCGATGCGATCACCCACGTGGTGCGCTGCTTCGAGAACGCCGACGTCATCCATGTCAACAACAAGGTCGATCCCATTTCGGATATCGAAACCATCGATACCGAACTGGCCCTGGCTGATCTGGACAGCGTCGAGAAGGCGCTGAACCGCGCCGAGCGCGCTGCCAAGGGTGGCGACAAGGAGGCCGCCGCGCGCAAGCCGGTGCTGGCCAAGCTGCAAGCTGCGCTTTCTGACGGCAAGTCCGGCCGTTCGGTGGGTCTGGACGAGGAAGAGAAGGCGCTGGTGCGCGACCTGTTCCTGCTGACCCTGAAGCCGGTGATGTACATCGCCAACGTGCTGGAGGACGGGTTCGAGAACAACCCGCACCTGGAAGCCGTGCGCGCGCACGCTGCCGCCGAGGGCGCGCAGGTGGTGCCGGTGTCCGCCGCGATCGAGGAAGAACTGTCGCAGCTTGACGATGAGGATCGCGACACGTTCCTGGCCGACCTGGGCCTGAGCGAGCCGGGCCTGAACCGCGTGATCAACGCGGCCTACAGCCTGCTGGGCCTGCAGACCTACTTCACCGCCGGCGTGAAGGAAGTCCGCGCCTGGACCGTACGCAAGGGCGCCACCGCCCCGCAGGCCGCCGCGGTCATCCACACCGACTTCGAGAAGGGCTTCATCCGCGCCGAAACCATCGCGTATGACGACTTCATCAAGTACAAGGGCGAAGCCGGTGCCAAGGAAGCCGGTCGCCTGCGCCTGGAAGGCAAGGAATACCGCGTGCAGGAAGGCGACGTGCTGCACTTCCGCTTCAACGTCTGATCCAGCGGCATCGGATCGACCGCGGACGCCCCGCCCCGAGCGGGGCGTCCGCGTTTCCGACATCCGTCTCTGCGCTGGACAAAAATTGACCATGCTCTGAAACGCCTGCGGCGCAACGTTCGCACACACTTGTCCACATCAAACCCCCACCGCTTTCCACGCGCGGTGTGGAAAACCCAGCGTGCCGCTGTAGCGCCGAGCCCATGCCCGGCTGATGCGAGCCGGAGCCGAGCATGGTCTCGGCTCTACAGAAGCTTGTCCGCACGCCGTGGACAAAATTTCACCGCGCTTGGAAACGCCTGCGCGACAACGCTCTCACCCACTTGTCCACATCAAGTTCCCATTGCCTTCCACGCGCCGTGTGGAAAACAATCGCGGCCGTGGACAAAAAATAACCACGCATGGAAACGCCTGCGGTACAAGGCTCGCACCTACTTGTCCACACCAAGCCCCCATCGCTTTCCACGCGTGGTGTGGAAAACCACGGTCAACAGCAGATTCCGATTTCGGACTTGTTGCATGGTGCGCGGCGCGGTGCTGCTTCAGGCTGGCCTCTGACCCTTCCACTGACACGGGCGGCGCCATGCCTGTTCGCTATCCGGAGAGTTGCGATGACGACGCGAACGTATGGGTGGGTAGTGGCGATCGCGGCCCTCGGGTTGCTTCTGGCCTACGGCTGCCAATACATGGTCGTGCGGCCTGCACGAGGGAGTGCATCAGCCCCGGAGTGCAGTGCCGTCAGCCTGTTGAGTGCCATGCGCGAGCGGCTGCGACCCGAAGCGGACTTCAGCGAAAGCGGAGGTATCTACCTGGACTCTGTTGACCCGGAGGATCCAGAGGCACTGATCGCCTATGCAGCACTGGGCCGTTTCTGCCAGGAGCCAGCAGGACGACGCACCGATGAGGGGCAGGCCCTTGCCAGACGGCTTGCCCGGATCGCATCCAGCTTCATCGTCGGGGGAAGGCTTGAGCCCGGTCGCTACGTCCTGACCGCGGCCACGGATGGCTCCCGGGGCGATGAAGTGGTGGCAGTGTCACCGGAACACCTTGCACTGCTGCGGAGCATGAACACCCGCACGCTGGGGAGAGCAGTGATGCTGATGGACAGCAAGCGTCCCTACGGTGATATGCATTATTTCTACATCGACATGGCCCGCGCGCTGGGGGAGCCGGTTCCGCTGGACGCGAATGGTAATGCGACGTTCGCGCCGGGGGTGATTGCCCGGTACGACGAACTGCATGGACAGATGCTTGATGTGGTCCGTGTCTTCTGGCGCTTTGCGGAGCCGGCGCAGTCTACGTCCTGAGCGGAACTGCACGCGGAAGGGGACGGAGGCCTGCGCCCCCGTCCTCCCGCCTGAGTTCAATGCAGCGGCACGCCTTACAGCGCGCTGCCGCCAAACTTGTGCGTGTACTGCAGATTGATCGTGCGGCCCACGCTGTCGAACCAGGAGACGTCGTAGTACGGGTACGCCGTGTATGTGGCGTCCTTCGGCGGCATCTCGTTGAACACGTTGACCACAGACAGAGACAGGCGCGAGTGGTCGTCGAAGCGATACTGCACCGACGCGTTGTAGCGGTACGTGGCCCTGATGTACGGGCTGTCGCCGCTGTCCCAGTCGAACACCTGGTCGTAGCTGTCCGAGGTGGGCAGCTTGCCCAGTCGCGAACCGTACACGGTGGCCGACCACGCATCTTTTTCCCACGTCACACTGACGCTGCTCTTGGTGCGCGGGATGTCGAAGCCGCTGTTCACCGCGAACTGGTCCTCGATCGCATCGCCGGTGTAGCGCTGGAAATCGTGCTTCTTCACCCAGGTGTGGCTGCCGTTGAAGATGAAGTCACCGATACCGGTCTGCAGGCGGTAGCGCAGGCCCGCATCGATGCCTGAGGTCGACTCGCGTGCCACGTTGATCGGATTCACATGCACCCCGTACAGGCGGCCGTCGGCGGTCCGGGTCACCCGCGCCAGTGAGTCCACGCAGGTTGGTGACGTGATGTCGGCGTCGCCCAGGCGGCAGTTCGCTTCACTGGCCAGGATCGTGCGCACGTCCATGTCCTGCACCTGCCTGCGCATGTCGATGTCGAACCAATCCACCGAAAGATCCAGCCCTGCGGCCGGCGACCAGACGAAGCCTGCGCTCCACGAGGTGCTGGTCTCCGGGTCCAGCTCGCGGTTGCCGCTGCGGCTGCGGATGACGTTGCGCTCGTAGTCCGAGCAGTCGTCGGCCTGTTCGGCGCGGCAGCTGTACAGGTCCTCGGCGCTGGTCTCGTCGTTGCCGGGGCCGGCAAACACGTAGTGCAGGTCCGGGGCGCGGAAGGCCGTGCCGTACGAGCCGCGCACCAGCAGGCTTTCGACCGGGCGCCACTCAAGGCCGCCGCTCCAGGTCGCCTTGCCGATCGTGTGGCCGGAGTAGCGGTACTGGTCATAGCGACCGGCCACGCTCAGGTTGATCGTCTCGTGCAGCGGCATGCGCAGCTCGGCGGCCGTTGCCCAGCGGTTGCGCGAACCCCTGCCGTCGGAATCCTTCCAGCTGTAGTAGTAGTACTGGGTCGCCAGCGGATCGGGATTCAGTGCATAGGCCTGCTGGCCCACTTCCACGGTCGCGGCAAAACCGGCATCGCCGCCGGGCAGGGCGAACAGCGAGCCGTTGGTCAGGGTGAGGGCGGCTGTCTCGGTGCGGGACTTCGGGGTATAGGTGGTGCGTGCGGCGATCGCGTCGTACTCGGCGCGGGTCAGCGGGCGGTACAGCCGCGACGGGTCGGCGTTGTAGATCGGGAAGCCGTCATCGTCCTCGCCCAGCTGCGGGCCCAGGAACAGGTCGTTGGCCCTGCCGGCGATGATCTGCGGCCAGCTGATCCGCGACTGGTACTGCGAATGGCTCAACGCCGCTTCGTAATCCCAGTTGCCGGCCAGGTTGCCCTTGAAGCCGGTGGTCACGCTGAAGGTCTTCTGCGTGCTGCGCACCATCGCGTTGCGCAGGCCACCCATTTCCTCGGGCGAGAACTGACGCTGCCAGAACTCGATTTCGCCAGTGGCTTCGTTGCTGAAGTAGCCCGACTCGTCGCCGTCGGCGGCCATGCGGCCCCACGACGTCACATCGCGCATCAGCGCCAGCGTGTGGTAACCCATCTGCACGTCGGCGAACCACTGCTGGCCGTTGTCGAAGTCATAGCTCAGCGAGGCATAGCCGTTGGCGCCGCGGCGCTTGCTGAGGATGGTGCCGTAGCCGATCGACGCGTCGCTGCCGCAGTAGTAGCCATAGCGGGGGCGGAAGGCATGGTAGGTGCTGCCCTGGTTCTGTCCGCTCAGGGCAACGCAGGTGGCCGCGCCCGGATCCAGGTAGTCATCGTTGTAGTCGGTGCGCAGGTAGGCACGGCGGGCGATGCGCGAGCCCTCGGTCGGCCCGTCCTGGGTCGAATCCTGGATGTCGCGCTCATAGGCCCACAGCGGCGTCTGCGACTGCAGCTCCACGCTGTACACCGCATTGAAACGGCCCGTGCTGAACCCGCTGGACAGGCTCATGTCGAAGGAATCGCCACCGCCTTCACTGGTGGTACCCATGCGCACGTCGACCGTGGTGCCGTCGGCCTTCTTCTTGAGGATGAAGTTGACCACGCCGGCGATCGCGTCCGAACCATAGATGGCCGAGGCGCTGCCGGTCAGCACTTCGATGCGGTCGATCATGCCCAGCGGAATGTTGGACACGTCGGTGAAGTTGCTGCGGCCCTGGAACGGCATCGGGAAATCGGCGATGCGGCGGCCGTTGACCAGCACCAGGGTGTGGTTGGGCCCCAGCCCGCGCAGGTCGACCTGCTGCGCACCCGGCGAGAAGTCGGCGCCGCTGGAGGATTGCTGGCTCTGCGTCTCGCCGCCGTTCTGGGTCATTGCCCGCAGCACGTCCGGCACGGTGGTGAAGCCGCTGGAACGGATCTGTTCGGCGTCGATCACCGTGATCGGGGCGGGGCCCTCGACCTGGGCGCGCGGAATGCGTGAGCCGGTGACCTGCACCGCATCGAGCTGCCGTACCGGAGAGGAGGCCGGAGCCTGGGCCGCCGCAGAAGCGGCAAGGCCCATCAACGCCAGCTGGATCGACCACGCCATCGCCTGTCTACGCATGAGAAGTTCCCGGAAGTAATGCCGGCCCGCAGAGGAGGGGCCCATCCCCCATTCAGATTTCCGCAATGGGCGCCGGCATTTAACGCCTTTTTCATGCCCTTGACTACTGATGACCCATCTGGCAAAGAGTGAAAACGCTTGCAGGTCGTTTCTGTTCAGGGAGATCAAGATGCGACGGTTCCATCGAAGGCTGCATCACGTGCTTGCCGGCCTGGCAGTGCTGGTTCTCCTGGGCTCGCCGCTGGCCGCGTCCGCGCAGGACCTGCAGGGGCCGGGATTCGCCTATTACGAGACCGGCGATCTCGATGCCCCGCGACCGGGGCCGAGGGCGCCGGCGATGATGCTGATGGGCGGTGGAGAGTGGGTGCCGGAGGCGTTCCAGTGGTGGTTGAAGCAGGCCGGCAATGGCCGCGTGCTGATCCTGCGCGCCTCCGGCAGCGACGATCTGCAGGAGCGCCTGCACCATGACATCGGCGGCACCACCGCCGTGCAGACGCTGGTGTTCGACAGCCGTCGTGGCGCCGATGACCCGGCCGTACTGCGGGTGGTGGCCGCGGCCGATGCCATCTTCATCGCCGGCGGCGACCAGTCGCGCTACATCCGCTTCTGGAAGGGGACCGCACTCAACCGCGCGCTCAATGCCCACGTCCGTGCCGGCAAACCGATCGCCGGCACCAGTGCCGGACTGGCGATCCTCGGTGGCTATGCCTACGGCGCGCTTGACGGTGGCAGCGTCACCTCCGCCGCCGCGCTGGCCGACCCGATGGGCAGCGCGGTGACGATGGACAGTGGCTTCCTGCAGATGCCCTATCTGCAGCGGGTGGTCACCGACACCCACTTCGACCGGCGTGATCGTCTCGGTCGCCTGATCGTGTTCGTCGCCCGTGCCGCGCAGGACAGTGGCGACCCGGACATGATCGGCATCGGCGTGGACGAAGACACCGCGCTGTGCGTGGAGCCTGACGGACGCGCGCAGGTGTACAGCGCCGATGGTCATGGCAGGGTCTGGGTGGTCCGCCCGGGACGTGGCGCGGACCGGCTCACGCAGGGCGAACCGCTGCGTTTCCACGCTGTGCCGGTTACCGTGGTGGCAAGCGGTGGCCGCATGCGGCTGGACGACTTCCAGGCCGACGCCGACTATCACGCAGCGGTCGATGTTGACGGTGGCCGGATTGAACTGATCCGTCGCTGACCGCTGCTGCCGGCCGCGCGCCGGCCCTTCCCTTCGGGCATCTCGTCGAGCCTGCTCGATGCCATCGCTTCCATTTCCGGAGATATCGATGAAGCTTCATCTGGCGCTGTCTGCGCTGCTGTCCCTGCCGTTGCTCGCCCATGCTGCGCCGGATGCGTCGCCCCTGCTGGTCATCCATGGCGGTGCCGGCGTCGAGCGCAAGGATCTGTCCGCCGCCGAGGAGAAGGCGGCACGTGCGGCACTCCGTGCGGCGCTGCTGAAGGGGCATGCCGAGCTGGCAGCCGGTCGCCCTGCACTGGCGGCGGTCACCGCAGCGATCACCGTTCTCGAGGACGATCCCACGTTCAATGCCGGCAAAGGCGCGGTGTTCACCCACGAAGGGCGCAACGAGCTGGATGCGGCCGTGATGGATGGCGCCACCCAGGCGGCCGGCGCGGTGGCCGGCGTGCAGCGCGTACGCAACCCGATCCTGCTGGCAACGGCCGTGATGCAGGAATCGAAACACGTGATGATGGTCGGGCAGGGCGCTGAGGCGTTCGCCGTCGAGCAGGGCATGACCCTGGTCGATCCTTCGTACTTCCGCACCGACAAGCGCTGGCAGCAGCTGCAGCGCGCACTGAAGGAGGAGGCCGGCGGCCAGGCCCACGCCGACCTGGAAACGGCCCGGCACTTCGGCACGGTCGGTGCGGTTGCGCTGGATGCGCAGGGGCGCCTGGCAGCGGGGACCTCCACCGGAGGAATGACCAACAAGCGCTACGGGCGCGTCGGCGATTCGCCGATCATCGGCGCCGGCACCTGGGCCGATGCACGCTGTGCGGTGTCGGGAACCGGGTGGGGCGAGTACTACATCCGCACCGCTGCCGCGCACGAGATCTGCGCGCGTATCCGCTACCAGGGCCAGTCGCCGGCGGAGGCGGGCAGGGGCGTGATCAACGAGGCGATTCCGCAGATGGGTGGGGATGGCGGTGCGATCGTGCTCTCCGCCGATGGAAAAGCGGCCACGCCGTTCAACACGCAGGGCATGTACCGCGGCTGGATCGGTGCCGACGGCGTTCCGCATGTGGCGATCTTCGCCGACGAGGCCTTGGCACTGCCCGGGCAATAGGCTTGCGTATCAAAGGGTTTGCGACGCATGTGAAAAAAAGTGAAAAAAAGCGTTGACAGGCCCCCGCTTCATCTCCAGAATTGCGGGCTCACCACCACACACCGCAACGCTTCGGCGGCACGGGATGGGGTTGAAACGGAGGGATACCCAAGCGGCCAACGGGGGCAGACTGTAAATCTGCTGGCTTACGCCTTCGGTGGTTCGAATCCACCTCCCTCCACCAGCTTCACGTTGTGGCACTTCCCGGTGCGGGAGTAGTTCAATGGTAGAACCTCAGCCTTCCAAGCTGATGGTGCGGGTTCGATTCCCGTCTCCCGCTCCATTGAATGAACTTTGAATATTATCGAGTTCATGCCATAATGCAAAACTCGCTCACGTAGCTCAGTCGGTAGAGCACTTCCTTGGTAAGGAAGAGGTCGAAGGTTCGATTCCTTTCGTGAGCACCATCTTCAGCACCACACCAGACGAATTCGAGATAAGCAGCCATGGCC
>NZ_JBWJPF010000045.1:0-10631 GCF_056393265.1 Stenotrophomonas sp. Steno-C15 | reverse complement strand
CCTGGTCCGGGCGCTGCGGCACCCGCTTGAGCTTGTCGGTATTCACTCCGTACTCGTCGCGCAGGCGCTCGGCCAGCTCCTTGTACAGCGTCTTGTCCATGTCAGGCCGACGGGCAAAGATCCACGCCATCTCGCGGCCCGGATAGCCGATCAGTGCCCAGGAGTAATCCGGCGCCACTTCCAGAACGCGCGAATGGGTCGGCACCACGCGGTAGAACCAGGTCCGCCAGCCATGGTTGCCGCTGTCCGGGTCGACGCTGGCACGGGCGCGGATCTCCTGTTGCGGTTCGCTGAAGCCGTTGCGGTAGCGGTAGGTGATGGCAACCTTGTGATCGTCGCGCAGCGCGTACTCGTTGACGCTGGCAACGTGACCGCGCTCGACGAAGTTCGGCACGCGGCCGATCACGTACCAGGTGCCCATGAAACGTTGCAGGTCGATCGGCGCGTTCGGATCGGGGGCGCGGGGCGCCGCGGCACGCGGCGACGGCGGATCGCTGGCAGCCAGCGCCGGGCCCGCCAGGGACAGGGCCAGCAGCACGGCGCAGAGCGGGCGGATCGAAGTCATGCGGGAGCGGGCTCCAGTGGGCTTGCACGCGCATGGTCGACTGTGTGCACGCGGTCCGTCAATGGTGTCGCAGCGTATGAGAAGGCCCTTGCCCAAGCTGTGTTGCATTGTCCACCGGAGAAACCCGCATGAGCGCACGCCTCACACGCCGCCCCTCGACTGAACGCGTCAGCGAACGCGCCGATTCGCGCCTGCTGCGGGGTGTACAGCATCTGGCACTGGCCGGCGTCGCACTGGTCCTGGTGTGGCCGGCCGCCCGTGGCAGCAGTGCCTGGCTGGGTTGGCTGCCCCTGTGGCTGATCGGCATGCCGCTGGTGGCCTGGTGGGCGTTGCTGCGCTGCCCATTGCCGTCGCTGCGGCGGCGGTCGTCGCGTCGTACCGGTGGACAGGCGCGCCGCCGGAGGGCAGCCGGCGCGCGCGGCCGACGCGGCGCGACGGCGGCGGCCTGACCTTCGACACGGGGGCGGTGTCCGGATCCGTGCTAGCGTTCCACGGCTTATGACTGCCTGGAGCTGCAATGTCACGACTCGCTTCCGCCTGCCTGCTGGCTGGCATGATGACCGCTGCCTCGGTGGGGACCGCCGTGGCTGCTGAAGATACCGACCGTTATGCCTGGCTGGAGGACGTCACCGGCGACAAGCCGCTGTCCTGGGTCAAGGAACAGAACGCCAAGGCCGAGGCGCGCCTGGCGCAGACTCCGGCCTTCAGGCAGATGGAGGCCAGCATCCGTGAGGTGCTCGATTCGGATGCCAAGATTCCCGGCGTGCAGAAGATCGGCGACTACTACTACAACTTCTGGAAGGACAAGCAGCACGAACGTGGCCTGTGGCGGCGCACCACCCTGGCCGAGTACCGCAAGGCCTCGCCGCAGTGGGAAACCGTGCTTGACCTGGACGCACTGAACAAGGCCGAGGGCGAGAACTGGGTCTGGCACGGCGCCGACTGCCTGCGCCCGGACTACAGCCGCTGCCTGATCGCGCTGTCACGCGGCGGCGCGGATGCCGATGTCACCCGCGAGTTCGATCTGTCGACGAAGCGCTGGATCGAGGATGGCTTCTTCCGTCCCGAGTCGAAGGGCGGCCTGAACTGGATCGATCGCGATACCGTGTTCGTCTACACCGATTTCGGTGCCGGCACCATGACCACCTCCGGCTACCCGCGCGTGGCCAAGCTGTGGAAGCGTGGGACGCCGATGTCGTCGGCCAGCGTGGTGTACGAAGGCAAGCCGGAGGACATGTACATCGCGGCGATGCACGATGACACCCCGGGCTTCGAGCGCAACCTGGTCAGCCGCACGCTGGCGTTCTACAACAATGAGGTCTACCTGCGCGGCGACGATGGCACGCTGACCAAGATCGATGCGCCGAACTCCGCCGAGAAGGGCCTGCACAAGCAGTGGCTGACCCTGGAGCTGCGCGACGCCTGGACCGTGGGCGGCAAGACCTACGCATCCGGCTCGCTGCTGGCGACCCGGCTCGATGACTTCCTGGCCGGCAAGCGTGACTTCGAGGTCCTGTTCACCCCGACCGCGACCACCTCGCTGGCCGGTGCGACCTGGACCAAGAACCACCTCGTCCTGAACGTGCTGGACGATGTGAAGAATCGCCTGTCCGTGCTGACCCCGGGCGCCAATGGCTGGCAGAAGAGCGCGTTTGTCGGCGCGCCGGCATTCGGCACTCTGGCCGTGGGCGCAGTGGACAGCGACGACAGCGATGCGGTCTGGCTGACCGCCACCGACTATCTGACGCCGACCACCCTTGCTTTGGCCGAGATCGGCAAGGCACCGGAAACGCTGAAGACCATGCCGGCCTTCTTCAATGCCGAGGGCAAGGTGATCGAGCAGCACTTCGCCACCAGCAAGGATGGCACCCGTGTGCCGTACTTCGTGGTGCATGCCAAGGACATGAAGCTGGACGGCTCCAATCCGACCCTGCTGTACGGCTACGGCGGTTTCGAGATTTCGCTGACACCCAGCTATTCCGGTGGCATGGGCCGCGCCTGGCTGGAGAAGGGCGGTGTGTACGTGGTCGCCAACATCCGTGGTGGCGGTGAGTACGGCCCACGCTGGCACCAGGCGGCGCTGAAGCAGAATCGTCACAAGGCCTACGAGGACATGGCCGCGGTGGCACAGGATCTGGTCAAGCGCAGGATCACCAGTGCCAGGCACCTGGGCGTGCAGGGCGGCAGCAACGGCGGCCTGCTGACCGGCAACATGCTGACGCAGTACCCGGAACTGTTCGGTGCGGTGGTGGTGCAGGTTCCGCTGCTGGACATGAAGCGCTACAGCCACCTGCTGGCCGGCGCGTCGTGGATGGCCGAGTACGGCAACCCCGATACCAGCGACTGGGAGTTCATCAAGACCTTCTCGCCGTACCACCTGTTCGACGCGAAGAAGAACTACCCGCCGGTGCTGTTCACCACCTCCACCCGCGATGACCGCGTGCACCCGGCCCATGCCCGCAAGATGGCGGCGAAGATGATCGATGCCGGCAAGGATGTGACCTACTACGAGAACATCGAAGGTGGTCATGGCGGCGCAGCCAACAACGCGCAGGCCGCGCACATGGCGGCCCTGGCCTACAGCTTCCTGTGGGAGCGCCTGGGCGGTAAATGACGAAATGAAAAACGCCGCCCCCGGGCGGCGTTTTTCATGGGCGGCGCTGCGCGCTCGCCGGGCATGGCCCGGCGCTAGCGGAAATGTTGCAGCCCGCGCGCGATGCGCTCCACCGCTTCCTGCAGCCGCGGTATTTCCTGGGTATAGGCCAGGCGCACATGCTGGTTGGCGCGGTGGAAGCCGAAATCCAGGCCCGGGGTGAAGGCCACATGCTCGGTTTCGAGGAAGTGCGCGCAGAACGCCTGGGCATCATCGGTGAACGCACTGACATCGGCATACAGATAAAACGCGCCCTGCGGCTCCACCTCGATGCGGAAGCCCAGCTCGCGCAGCGCCGGCAGCAGGAAATCGCGACGCTGGCGGAAGGCCTCCCGTCGCTGTTCGAAGATCGCCATCGATTCATCGGTGAAACAGGCCAGGGCTGCATGCTGGGCGATGCTCGACGCACTGATGTACAGGTTCTGCGCCAGCTTCTCCAGTTCGGGCACCGCTGCGGGCGGCGCCACCAGCCAGCCCAGGCGCCAGCCGGTCATGCCGAAATACTTCGAGAAACTGTTCAGCACGAACGCGCTGTCATCGACCTGCAATACGCTGGCCGCGTCCACGCCGTAGGTCAGGCCGTGATAGATCTCGTCCACCACCAGGTGCCCGCCGCGTGCGTGCAGTGCGCGTGACAGCGCCGCAAGTTCATCGGCCGACAGCACCGTGCCGGTGGGGTTGGCCGGCGAGGCGACGAGTGCGCCGACGCTGTCCGTGTTCCAGTGCTGTTGCACCAGCGAGGGTGTGAGCTGGTAGGCGGTCTGTGGACCGACCGGGACCAGCTGTGCGGCACCTTCCACCAGGCGCAGGAAATGCCGGTTGCAGGGATAGCCGGGATCGGCCAGCAGCCAGTGCCGGCCCGGGTCGACCAGCAGGCTGCTGGCCAGCAGCAGCGCGCCGGAGCCGCCAGGAGTGACCAGGATGCGTTCCGGATCCACATCCAGCCGGTAACGGCTGCGATAGAAGCCGCTGATTGCCTGGCGCAGCGCAGGCAGGCCGCGTGCGGCGGTGTAGCGCGTGTGCCCGGCGGCCAGGGCCGCCTGGCCGGCACGCACCACCGGCGCGGCCGTGGTGAAGTCCGGTTCGCCGATCTCCAGGTGGATGATATCGTGGCCGGCCTGTTCCAGCGCCTGCGCGCGGGCCAGCAGGGACATCACGTGGAAAGGAGCGATTTCATGGCTGCGCCGGCTGTAGACCGGCGGGTGGGGCAGGGTACTCATGCGCCCATGGTACGCCGACCGCTGCCGGCGGGTCCGCACCGTGACGACCTGCAGGGTTGTGGTGCCGACGGGATTGGGGTCAGATCGCTGTTCGGGGAAGGGAACCGATCCCGTCGAAGACCATTGCATTGAAGCGCCTGGAGCCTTATCTCATGAAGTCCACCCTCTGCCTGTTGCTCGCCAGCCTGATGACCAGCACCGCTACCGCCGCCCCCCTGCCTGTTCCGCCGGACGCCGCCCGGCATCCGCACGAGGTCAAGGCCCCGTTCGGCGCGACCCGCAACGACGACTATTACTGGCTGCGTGACGACAAGCGCGCGAACAAGGACATGCTGGCCTACCTGCAGGCCGAGAACGCCTATGCCGACCAGGTGCTGGCGCCATTGAAGCCGCTGGAAGACGCGCTGTACAAGGAAATCGTCGGCCGCATCAAGCAGGATGATTCCAGCGTGCCGGCGCGCGAGCGCGGCTACTGGTACTACAGCCGCTTCGAGACCGGGCAGGACTACCCGATCCACGCACGCCGCAAGGGCAGCATGGATGCCGCCGAAGAAGTGCTGCTGGACGTCAACGCAATGGCCGCCGGCAAGGGCTACTTCAATGTCGGCTCGATGGAAGTCAGCCAGGACAACCAGCTGCTGGCCTGGGCCGACGATGACGTGGGCCGTCGCCAGTACACGATCCGCTTCAAGGACCTGCGGACCGGGCAGGTGCTGCCCGACGTGATCACCGGCAGTTCCGGCGATCTGGTCTGGGCCGACGACAACCGCACCGTGCTGTACGTCGAGAACGATCCGGAAACGCTGCTGACCGTGCGCGTGAAAAAGCACGTGCTGGGCACCCCGGCCAGCGCCGACACCGTCGTCTACGAAGAGAAGGACGACAGCTTCTACATGGGCATCGGCCGCACCCGCGACGACCGCTTCATCACCATCGGCGTGCACAGTACCCTGTCGTCGGAAGAGCGCTACGCGCCGGCCGGCGACCCGACCACGTTCACCGTGCTGGCGCCACGCCAGCGCGACGTCGAGTACGACGCCGACCACTACGATGGCCGCTGGGTGATACGTACCAACGACAGTGCAAAGAACTTCAAACTGGTCACCGCACCGACCGATGCCACCTCGCGTGCGCAGTGGAAGGACTGGATCGCGCATGACGATGCGGTGTTCATCGAAGGATTCGAGCTGTTTGATGGCTTCACCGCCATTGCCGAGCGTTCCGAAGGCCTGGAGCGCATCCGCCTGCTGTTCAAGGATGGCCGCAGCGACTACGTGAAGGCCGATGAGCCGGCGTACTCGATGGGCCTGGGCGATAACACCGAGGCCGATACGCCATGGCTGCGCTACGTCTACACCTCGATGACCACCCCGACCACCGTGTTCGAGCTGAACACCGCCACCGGCGAGCGCCGCCAGCTGAAGGTGCAGCCGGTGATCGGCTATGACGCATCGAAGTACGAAACCGAACGCGTCTGGATCACCGCGCGCGATGGCGTGAAGGTGCCGGTGTCGCTGGTCTACCGCAAGGGCTACCAGAAGGACGGCATGGGCGCGCTGTTCCAGTACGCCTACGGCAGCTACGGCATGTCGATGGACCCGTACTTCAACCAGACGGCAGTGAGCCTGCTCGATCGCGGCGTGGTGTATGCCATCGCCCACATCCGCGGTGGCCAGGAGATGGGCCGCGACTGGTACGAGAACGGCAAGCTGCTGCACAAGCAGAACACCTTCAACGACTTCATCGACGTTACCCGTGGACTGGTGGCCCAGGGCTGGGCGGCGAAGGATCGCGTGGCCGCGTCCGGTGGCAGTGCCGGTGGCCTGCTGATGGGGGCGGTGGCCAACCAGGCGCCGCAGGACTACCGGGTGATGGTGGCGCAGGTGCCGTTCGTGGACGTGGTCACCACCATGCTGGATCCGACCATCCCGCTGACCACCAACGAGTACGACGAGTGGGGCAACCCGGAGCAGAAGCAGTACTACGACTACATGCTCTCGTACTCGCCCTACGACAATGTCAGGAAGCAGGATTATCCGGCGCTGTTCGTCGGTACCGGCCTGTGGGATTCGCAGGTGCAGTACTGGGAACCGGCCAAGTGGGTGGCCAGGCTGCGCGACGACAACACTGGCCATTACCCGATCCTGTTCCGCACCAACATGGAGGCCGGCCATGGCGGCAAGTCGGGTCGCTTCCAGCGTTACCGCGAGCTGTCCGAATCGTATGCCTTCGTGCTGCAGCAGCTGGGTATCGCAGCACCGTGATCGCGGCGGGGTGCCGGGCGTTGCCGGGCACCCCGAACCGTTATCCTTGCGGTCATGAGCCTGCCTGAACCGCCTGCCGCCCAGGACGCAGCCCCGACCCGCCGGCCGGTGCGTTTCCGCTGGGCGTGGTGGCTGCTCGCCTATGTCAGTCTCGGCACCGGCATTGTCGGCATCTTCGTGCCGGGACTGCCGACAACCGTATTCATCCTGATCTCGGCATGGGCCGCCTCGCGCGGCTCCGAGCGGCTGCATGCCTGGCTGCTGCAGCATCCGCGCTTCGGGCCGGCCATCAGCAACTGGCAGGCGCATGGCGCGGTCAGCCGCTACGGCAAATGGATGGCCACGATCACCATGGCGGTCTGCGCCGGGATCATGCTGTGGTGCGTGCCGATCGCCTGGGTGAAATGGTTTTCCATCGGCAGCATGACCGTGGTGGCGATCTGGCTGTGGACGCGGCCGCTGCCGCCGCAGGACTGACCCTTCCGCCGGGCATGGCCCGGCGCTGCCATGGGGGCCGTACCCTCCACCAACCGCTCAGCCGGCAGTGGCTATACTCGGGGCATGAAGATTCCCCATCGAAACGCCATCCTGATTCCGCTGGCAGCGGCCTCGCTGCTGTTCCTGTCCGCCTGCGGCAACAAGGGCCCGCTGGTGCTGCCGCAGAAGCCGGTGCCGGTGGAAGAGACCGTCGAGCCGGCCACCGATGCCGACGGCGAAGCCACCCCGCCTGCCACCCAGGACACGGGTGACGGCAGTCCGTCGGTGACCCCGGACCCGGTGAAGAAGGTGGACGACGGGAATGAGTAAGACCGGTTCCACCGCGCTGCGTTTCAGCAAGATGCACGGCGCGGGTAACGATTTCGTAGTGATCGACCTGCGCGACGGCACCGCGCCGCCCACGCCACAGCTGGCCGCGCGCCTGGCCGACCGCCACACCGGCGTGGGCTGCGACCAGATCCTGACCATCGAGGCCCCGCGCGTCGAAGGCTCGGTCGCCTCGTACCGGATCTGGAACGCCGATGGCTCCAATTCCGAGCAGTGCGGCAACGGCGCGCGCTGCATCGCGGCCTGGCTGGTGCGCGAGGGCAGTGCCCAGGGCGATGCATTCGTCATCGACAGCCCACTGGCCAGCCATGCGGTGCAGGTGCTGGGCCAGGGCCAGTATGCGGTGACCATGGGCGTACCCGCATTCGAACCTGCCAGCGTGCCGCTGGTCGGCTTTGCCCACCCGCGCGAGGAGTATCTGCTGCCGCTGCAGGGCGAGAGCGTGCGGTTTGCTGCGGTGTCGATGGGCAATCCGCATGCCGTGATCGAGGTGGGCCTGATCGATGCGGCGCCGGTCGAGCGCGTCGGCGCGCTGCTGCAGCAGCATGCCTCGTTCCCGAAGTCGGTGAACGTGGGGTTCACCCAGGTCATCGCGCCGGACCACGCGCGGTTGCGCGTGTTCGAGCGGGGCGTCGGCGAGACCCTCGCCTGCGGCAGCGGCGCCTGTGCCGCCGCAGTCACCCTCATGCAGCGCGGTCGCCTGCAGCGCGATGCACGCATCAGCCTGCCCGGCGGCGAACTGCGCATCCAGTGGCCGGGCGAGGGGCAGCCCGTGGTGATGGCCGGCCCCACCGCATTCGTCTTCGAAGGGGAGTGGATCGCATGACTGAGACCGTCGACAAGCTCGGGGCCCATGAAGTCGCTGCCTGGTTGCGGCGCCATCCGGCCTTCCTCAAGCAGTTTCCGGACCTGGCGCTGACCCTGGTGGTGCCGCGCGATGACGGCCCGACCGCATCGCTGGCCAGCTACCAGCTGGAGCTGCTGCGGGAAAAGAACCGCGAGCTGGCGCGACGGTTGGCCGATCTGGGCGCGACCGCCCAGGTCAACGAACGGCTGGCGGTGCGCACCCACCAGCTGACGCTGGCACTGATGAAGCAGGGCAGTGCCGCCGATACCCTGCGTGCGATGGCCGCCTCGCTGCAGGAGGATTTTGCGGGTGATCTGGTGCGGCTGGTCGTGCACGTGCCGGTGGCCGGGCTGGAACAGGCCGAATGGCTGCAGGTCATCGCGGCCGACGATCCACGCCTGGGCCCCTTCCGTGATTGCCTGAAGGACGGTGAGCCGATCTGCGGCCGCCTGCAGCCGGAAAAGAACGCGGTGCTGTATGGCGCGCGCAGTGAGGAGGTGCAGACCACCGCCCTGCTGCCGCTGCCGGGTGTCGGCCTGATCGCGGTCGGCAGCCATGACCCGAACCGCTTCTACCCGGGCATGGGCACGCTGTTCCTGCGCATGATGGGCGAGGCCCTGGCCACCGGCCTCAAGCGCTTCCAGGACTGAGCGGAGCGCGGCGGCGATGAGCGCGGTCATGGCGTTCCTGCAGCACCTGCAGGTGGAACGGCGGATGTCGGCGCATACGCTGGACGCCTACCGTCGCGACCTGGATGCGCTGGCGGCATGGGCCGAGCCGCGGGGCGTGCCGGTGGAGGCGCTGGATGCTGACGCCGTGCGACAGTTCGTCGCCGATGAACATCGCCGGGGCCTGTCGGCCAAGAGCCTGCAGCGGCGGCTGTCTGCCTGCCGCAGCTTTTATGCGTGGCTGCTCAGGCATGGCCGCATCGAGGTCAGTCCAGCGGCCACCCTGAAGGCACCGCGAGCGCCGCGCAGGCTGCCGCAGGTGCTCGACGCCGATGAAGCCGTGCAACTGGTCGAACTGGAACCGGAAGGCGAGCTGGGGCGACGCGACCGCGCGCTGCTGGAGCTGTTCTATTCCTCCGGCCTGCGCCTGAGCGAGGTCTGCGCATTGACCTGGCGTGACCTGGATTTTGCCAGCGGACTGGTCAACGTGATGGGCAAAGGCAACCGCCAGCGTCGGGTACCGTTCGGCAAGCCGGCGCGCGAGGCACTGCTTGCGTGGCGCAGCGAAAGCGGCGGCGCCGCGGCCTCCCCGGTGTTTCCGGGCCGCAACGGGCCGATCAGCCAGCGCGCGGTGCAGATCCGAATCCGCCAGCTGGCGCAGCGGCAAGGGCTGTTCAAGCACGTGCATCCGCACATGCTGCGGCACAGCTTCGCCAGCCACATCCTCGAGTCGTCCGGCGACCTGCGCGGCGTGCAGGAACTGCTGGGGCACGCCGACATCGCCACCACGCAGATCTACACCCATCTGGATTTCCAGCACCTGGCCAAGGTCTACGACGCTGCGCATCCGCGCGCCAAGCGCCGCCGGTAGCGCCAATCCACGCCCGGCGGCAGTGGTAGCGCCGGGCCATGCCCGGCGGATGCAGCGGCCGCTGGCGCCCGAGCCCTGAACGGCAGCCATCCGCGCAGGCTTGATCGGCCCCGGCGCTGTCCCCATGTCCCGGGAACAGCTATCGGAGGCCGCATGGACCCCAGTCAGAACCCCAACGTTTTCCACGCCACCACCATCGTCTGCGTGCGTCGCGGCGAGCATGTGGCCATTGCCGGCGACGGCCAGGTCACGCTCGGCCACACCGTGATGAAGGGCAATGCGCGCAAGGTGCGCCGGCTGGGTCGCGATGGCCAGGTGCTGGCCGGTTTCGCCGGCGCGGCCGCCGATGCCTTCACCCTGTTCGAGCTGTTCGAGGCCAAGCTGGAAAAGCACGGCCAGCTGCAGCGTGCCGCCGTCGAGCTGGCCAAGGACTGGCGCACCGAGCGTCGCCTGGGCAAGCTGGAAGCACTGCTGGCCGTGGCCGACAAGGAAACCTCGCTGATCATCAGCGGTACCGGCGATGTGATCGAGCCGGAAGACGGCATCATCGCCATCGGTTCCGGCGGTTCCTACGCGCTGTCGGCGGCCCGCGCGCTGATGGCGCACACGGCGCTGGATGCGCGCACCATCGCCAGTGAAGCGATCAACATCGCGGGCGACATCTGCATCTACACCAACCGCAACGTGGTGGTCGAGGAGCTGTGACGCTCCCTGATCC
>NZ_JBWJPF010000044.1:0-11530 GCF_056393265.1 Stenotrophomonas sp. Steno-C15 | reverse complement strand
GACGTGCCGGTTACCTGCGGGTGTAATGTGCGACCAGCCGGTCGCCGAGCATCTGCAGCAGCTGCACCAGCACCAGCAGCAGCACCACGGTCACCAGGGCGACGTCGGTGTGCGAACGCTGGTAGCCATCACGGAACGCCAGATCGCCCAGGCCGCCCGAGCCGATCGCACCGCCCATGGCGGTGAAGCCGATCAGCGCAACGGTCGTGACCGTGGCACCTGCGATCAGGCCCGGCCGCGCTTCCGGCAGCAGCACACGGGTGACCAGCTGCCAGGTGGTTGCGCCCATCGCCTGGGTCGCCTCGATCACCCCACGGTCCACTTCGCGCAGCGCGGTTTCCACAAGCCGCGCATAGAACGGTGCGGCGCCGATCACCAGGGGCACGATCGCACCGCGAACACCCAGCGACGTCCCCATCATGAACAGCGTCACCGGAATCAGCACGATCATCAGGATGATGAAGGGCACCGAGCGCAGCAGGTTGACCACCAGCGCCAGCACGCCATAGGCGAACGGACGACGCTTCATCTGCGGCGCACCGAACAGGTACAGCAGCACGCCCAGCGGCAGCCCGATGGCCAGGGTCAAGGGCAGCGAACCGGCCAGCATCAGCAGGGTGTCGATGGTGGCCTGGCCGATATCGGCCCACTTGCCGGCGTCCAGGTGGCGGAAGAATCCGTCCGCAGCAGCAATGATCATCGACGCAGTTCCTCGACATGCACGCCAGCGGCCACGAACGCGGCCTGCGCGGCGGCGTGATCGCCACCGACCAGGGCCACGACCAGTTGGCCATACGGTGTGTCCTTGATCCGGTCGATACGCCCGGACAGGATGTTGTAATCGACCCCGGTCTGGCGCGCGATGCTGCCCAGCAGGGGTTCGTAGGTATCGCCACCGAGGAAGGTCAAGCGCACGATGCGCCCACTCACGGCGTCGAAATCACGGTGCAGCGTTCCTTCGTCCACATGCTCCGATTCGCTGACGAAACGGCGGGTGGTGGGATGCTGCGGATGCAGGAACACCTGGGTGACCGGACCGGTCTCCACCAGCTGGCCGGCATCGAGCACCGCCACCCGGTCGCAGACGCGGCGGATCACATCCATCTCGTGGGTGATCAGCACGATGGTCAGGCCCAGCTCGCGGTTGATCTTCGACAGCAGCGCCAGCACCGACGCGGTGGTCTGCGGGTCGAGAGCACTGGTGGCCTCGTCGCACAGCAGGATCTGCGGGCGGGTGGCCAAGGCACGGGCTATGCCCACGCGCTGCTTCTGGCCTCCGGACAGCTGGGCCGGGTACTTCTGTGCGTGTGCCTGCAGGCCGACGGTCTGCAGCAGTTCGGCCACCCGGCTGTCGATCTCCGCCTTCGGTGTACCGGCCAGCTCCAGCGGGAAGGCGACGTTGCCCGCCACCGTGCGCGAGGACAGCAGGTTGAAGTGCTGGAAGATCATGCCGATTCGCCGGCGCAGCGAGCGCAGGCCGTCGGCATCCAGCGCGGTGATGTCCTCGCCGCCGATCAGCAATCGGCCACCGGAAGGCTCTTCCAGGCGGTTGATCATGCGGATCAGCGTCGATTTGCCGGCACCGGAATGACCGATGATGCCGAAGACCTCGCCGGCCTCGATGGTCAGGTCCAGCGGTTGCAGCGCGCTGACCGCGCGGCCGGCAACGGCATAGGATTTGTGCAGGCGCTGGAACTCGATCACGGGAGCGGCTCACCGGCAGGCGACATAAGGGGGCGTGCAGCCTACCAGCGCCGGCGGTCGCGCGCCTGCGCCATGGGCCAGAATGTTATTCCTTTTGGTTCTAAGACACCTACTCCGGCCGGGTTCCGGGGTCAGAGCCCCTGTGGGATCTGACCCCGGGGTCGGATCCCCGCAGGGGCTCTGACCCCGCTCCCCTGCCAAACCGGTTCAGGGATGATCCAGCGGCTTCGGCGGCTGCTGGCGGTTCACCCGCTCGCGGTGCAGCAGGTACAGGCCCGACGCCACGATGATCGCCGCCCCCACCCAGGTGTAGCCATCCGGCAACTGCCCCCAGAAAGCCAGATCCCATCCGATCACCCAGACCAGGCCGCTGTACTCCAGGGGCGCGATCATGGATGCCTCGCCCAGCTGGAAGGCCTTGGTCAGGGCGATCTGACCCAGCGCACCGGCCAGCCCCATGCCCGCGATCAGCGGCGCGTGCGCCAGCAGCAGCGGCCTCCAGCCGGGAATCGCCAGCAGGCCCGCGCCGATCGCCATGATGACCAGGAACCAGACCACCATCGACTGCGAGGTGTCGGTACGGGTCAGCAGGCTGACCGTGATCGCGGCAACGGCGTAGGCGGTGGCCGCGGCCAGCACCATCAGGCCCGGCACCGAGATGAACCCATCCACGCCGGGCCGCAGCACCACCAGCACGCCGACCAGGCCGATGCCGATGGCCACCCAGCGACGCGGTCCGACCCGTTCGCCCAGCAGCGGCACCGACAGGGCCGCGATCAGCAGCGGCGCGACGAAGTAGATGGTGTAGGCGGTGGACAGTGGCAGATCGCGCAACGCGAACACGAAGCAGCCGATCATCGCCATGCCCAGCGCGCCACGCAGCAGATGCAGGCCCCAGCGACGTGGCACCAGCGAACGCGGGCCCGCGCTGACCAGCACCCAGACCAGCACGAACGGCAACGACGCCGCGCCGCGCAGGAAGGTCACCTGCAGGGTGGGATAGCTGGCCGCCAGCTGCTTCATGCCGGCGTCCATCAGGGAGAAGCAGGCGACCGCGGCGACCATCCAGGCCACCGCGCGCGAGGGGGAGCGTTGCACGTTCATGGCCCATTATCGCCGAGCCGGCGGCGGGATGCCGTTGCAGCGATGCCCAGCGCCACGGAAAGCGGGCAGGCTGGCCGGCGCGATAGAATGTCCGCACTGAATTCTGTGGAGCATCGCCCATGCCTTCCTTCGACGTCGTCTCCGAAGTCGACACCCACGAGCTGACCAACGCCATCGACCAGGCCAACCGCGAACTGAGCACCCGCTTCGATTTCAAGGGCGTGGACGCCAAGTTCGAGCGTGATGGCGATGTCATCAACCAGTTCGCGCCGACCGAGTTCCAGCTCAAGCAGATGAACGACATCCTGCGTGCGCGTCTGGCAGCGCGCGGCATCGACGTGCTGAGCCTGGAGTTCGGCGACATCGAGACCAATCTGGCGCAGGCGCGGCAGAAGATCACCGTCAAGCAGGGCATCGAGCAGAAGGTGGCCAAGAAGATCGCCGCCGCACTGAAGGACGCCAAGCTGAAGGTGGAAAGCCAGATCAATGGCGACAAGCTGCGCGTGCAGGGCAAGAAGCGCGACGATCTGCAGGACGCGATCGCAGTACTGAAGGCCGGCAAGTTCGAGCTGCCGCTGCAGTTCAACAATTTCCGCGACTGACTGCTCCGCCGGGCGTGGCCCGGCACCGCGCTCGATCAATCACGCAGCAGCTTGTACAGCGTGGTGCGCGAGATGCCCAGCTGGCGTGCGGCCAGACTGAGATTGCCGTCCGCCGCCTGCGCCGCCCGGCGCGCCGCTTCACGCTGCTGATCGCGCAGCGCCGGCGCCGCCATCGTCGCCGGTGAAGACCGTCGCACGCTGTTGCCAGCGACCTTGCGCGGCGCCTGCAGATGCTGCAGGTAGACCGCACTGCCCTCGCCCAACCGGACCCGATGCGGCGCCCCCGGCTGCAGCAGGCGCCGCCGCTGTGCGGCACTGGCGCCGGCAAACACCGCTGCAAGATCCAGCAACGGCAGTGGCCCGCGCCGCGGCAGGCCCAACAAACGCCGGGCCACACGGTTGGCGGCGCGCAGCTGGCCATCCTCCTGCACCGCCAGCAGCCCCTGCAAGGGCGACGCCAGCCAGCGCGGATCATGCTGCAGCGCCAGCAGGTGCACATCGGCAAGCGTGTAGAACAGGCGATTCTCGCTGGCCAGTGCGGCCTGCCGGAAATAGCCCTGCAGCAGCGAAGGATCGCGCTCACCCAGCCCGGTGATATCGATCACTCCGCATACCCGCCCGTCGAGATCGTGCAGGGGTTCACTGAGGCAGAACACCGGAGCGAAACGCTGCAGGTAATGTTCATTGCCGCGTACCAGCGCAGGCAGGTCGTCGGCCAGGCTGACCGCCGGCGCGGTGGTGCCGATCTCGCTTTCGCCCAGCCGCCGCCCGACTTGGATCGGCCGCAGCAGGGGCGAGTCTTCCAGGCCATGCGCCTGCTGCGCGATCACCATGCCCTCGCGGTTGGCGCAGAACATCGTCCAGCCGCGTCCGCCGAAAGCGGCCCACAGCTGTTCCAGCTCCGGTTGCACGCAGCGCGCCAGGCGACGGTCGTCGCGCTGGGGCAGATGCCGACCATCGCTCTGCAGCGGCAGGTAGACCGGTTCCTGCCCGGGCTGCAGGCCAGCCGCGCGCGAGCGCATCCACGACTGCTGCAACGGCTGCGGCAACACGTTCAATGAGCGCGCATCGCCCTCGGCAAAGGCCGCGCGTACCGCTACCAGCTGCTGTTGCCCGACGGAAGTTGCGATCATGGGCGCAGCGTACACCCGCCAGCGGCAACGCCACGTTACGCTCCGATGAGGTATTGGCCTGCGGTTGCCGCCCATCCGGCAGGTGCAGGGCGAAGCCCTGCAGCCCTGCCCTCAGATCACGCCGCGATGCGCAGGATCGGCTTCAGGGTGATGCCCCGGGTGCTGTCCTCGGCCGCCTGGTTGATCTGCTCCAGCGGATAGAACTTCACCAGCCTGTCGAACGGGAAGCGGCCCTGCTGGAACAGCGTGACCAGCTGCGGAATGAACACCTGCGGCACACTGTCGCCTTCCACGATGCCACGGATGCTGCGGCCACCCAGCAGCAGGTTGTTCACGTCGAAACTGGCGGTCGTGCCCAGCTTTGGTGCACCGACCACGCCCATCATGCCCAAGCCCCCCAAGGCCTCGATACCCGCAGAGAGCACCTCCGGGCGACCGGTCGATTCCAGCGCGAAATCAGCGCCACCGCCGGTGATGGCGCGCACGGCCTCGACCACATCGGTCTCGCGGCTGTTGACCACGTGGGTGGCGCCCAGCTCCAGCGCGAGTGCCAGCCGCGACGGCACCACATCGATGGCGATGATGGTCGTGGCACCGGCCACCTTGGCCGCCATCACCGCACTCAGACCGACTGCGCCGGCACCGTAGCTGGCAAAACTGCTGCCCGAGCGTACCTTCAGCGAATTGAGTACCGCGCCGGCACCGGTCTGGATGCCGCAGCCCAGCGGGCCCAGCAGTTCCAGAGGCGCATCGTCGGGCACTTTGATCGCATTGATCTCGCGCGCCAGCGCATAGGTGGCAAACGAAGACTGCGCGAAGAAATGGTCGTGCAACGGCTGACCCTGCGCATCGGTGATGGCGGTATGGCCGTGGCCATCATCGCCACCAAAGTTCAGCGCGAAGAAATCCCTGCAGTAGGCGCCATGACCGCCCCGGCACGGATTGCAGTGGCCGCAGGCGCCATAGGTCAGCACCACGTGATCCCCTGCTTTCAGTTCCTTTACGTTGGGGCCGACCGCCTCCACGACGCCGGCGCCTTCGTGACCCAGCACCGCGGGCAACGGCACCGGGTAGTACTGATCGCGCACGATCAGGTCGGTGTGGCACAGGCCGGTGGCTACCACCTTCACCAGGACCTCATCCTCCTGCGGGCCGCGCAGCCGGGCCTGCTCGATGACGAAGGGTTGTTCCTTGCCGCGGACCACTGCGGCGGTGATCTCGCGTGTTGCCGTATTGTCGTTCATCGTGATGGCTCCTTCGATCAGATCGGATAAGCGGGCGCCTCGCCCTTGACGGTCAACCACTGCCACTGCGTGAACTCCTCCCAGTTGGCGGGGCCGCCGATACTGGTGCCATTGCCGGATGCTCCGACGCCGCCAAAGGGATTGATCACCTCGTCGTTCACGGTCTGATCGTTTATGTGCAGCAGCCCGGTACGCAGGCGCTCACCGAGCTTCAGTGCGCGGCCGACATTGCTGGAAACGATGGCCATCGACAGGCCGTACTCGCTGTCGTTGGCCAGGCGCACGGCATCGTCGTCATCGTCGAACGGCACCACCACCGCCACCGGCGCGAAGATTTCTTCGTTGAACGCCGGATTGTCAGCAGAGACGTTGCCAAGCACGGTCGGCGCGAAGAACAGATCGCGATGGGTACCTCCGGCCTCCAGCGAGGCACCGGCCTGCACTGCCTGCTCGACCACGCGCGTGGCGTGGTCGCGCTGGCCGGCATTGATCAGCGGACCGATCGCCACGTCTTCGCGCGCCGGATCGCCCACCTTCAATGAATTGGCCTTGGCCACCAGCTTCTGCAGGAAAGCGGAGTGGATCTTCCGCTGCACCAGCACGCGGCCGGTCGCCATGCAGATCTGGCCCTGATGCAGGTAGACCCCCCACGCGGTGTTGGCCACCGCCAGGTCGAGGTCGGCATCATCGAGGATGATCAACGAGTTCTTGCCGCCCAGCTCCAACGAGACCTTCTTCAGATGCTTGCCCGCCGCCTCTCCGACCTTGCGCCCGGCGGCGGTGGAGCCGGTGAACTGGATCATCGCCACGTGCGGATCGCTGGTCAGCGCAGCGCCGGCCGCGCCATCACCGGGCAGCATGTGCAGAACGCCTGCCGGCAGGCCGGCCTGCTCGAACAGGCGTGCGATCACCGCCCCGCCGCACACCGCTGTGCGCGGGTCAGGTTTGAGTACCACCGCGTTGCCCAGCGCGATGGCCGGCGCCACCGCGCGCATGGCCAGATACAGCGGGAAGTTGAAAGGCGAGATGACCCCCACCACACCCAGCGGTCGGCGCCGCGCCAGATTCAGCCGGCCCGGCTCGGAAGGCAGAATCTCGCCGGTGCTGCGCGACGGCAGCGCCGCAGCCTCGTGCAGTGCCTTGATGGTCACCTTGGCCTCAAAACCTGCCTTCAGGCGGGTGGAGCCGCTTTCGCGTACCAGCCATTCGACCAGGGTGTCGATGTGTTCTTCGGCCAGGCGTGCCGCTTTGCGCAGCACTTCAGCGCGCTGTTCGTACGGAGCCGCCGCCCACGCCTGCTGCGCCTGCGCAGCGGCCGCCGCCGAGCGCGCCACCTGCGCCGGGTCGGCCAAGCCGATCTGGCCGAGCGTGTTACCGGTGGCCGGCTCGATCACCGGCTGCCGTTGCGCGGCCGCCTGCCACCGGCCATCGAAGAGGGCGCCGGCCCAAAGGGCGTCCGGCAGCCACGGAGAAGATGCAGTCATGGGTGTCCTCCTGTGTCGTGCGTCCATTCCACGCCTACCGCCCGCAGCAGGCAATCGGCCATCTGCCGGTGGCCTGCAAAGGCTTGAATCGGCGGGGATTTGCAGCATGGCGACTGTCCAGTTCCTGCACAGTGAACAGCGCAGCGGCGGCACACTCCCTACAATGGCGACCTCGCCCGCCGATGTGCCCGCCATGACCGATATCGCCCTGCCCACCGACGACCCGATCGCCGCCACCCGCCTGTGGCTGGAGCGCATCGTCATCGGCCTGAACCTGTGTCCGTTCGCCAAGGCCGTATATGTGAAGGACCAGGTCCGCTTCGTGCTCAGTGATGCCACCACCCCCGAAGCACTGGTCGAACAGCTGGCCGAGGAACTGGTGCTGCTGCGGGACACGCCGGCCGAGCAGATCGACACCACCCTGATCGTGCACCCGCAGGTGCTGACGGATTTCCTGGACTACAACGACTTCCTCGACAACGCCGACGCGGCGATCGAGGCGCTCGATCTGCAGGGCATCCTGCAGGTGGCCAGCTTCCATCCGGACTACCAGTTCGAAGGCGTGGCCGCCAACGACGCCAGCAATTACACCAACCGCGCGCCCTATCCCACGCTGCACCTGCTGCGCGAGGACAGCGTGGCACGCGCGGTGGACGCCTTCCCCGATCCGGACGTGATCGTCGAGCGCAACATCCAGACGCTGGACCGCATCGGCGTGGACGGCTGGCATAGCCGCCTGCGTGGCGAAGACCTGTCATGAGCGCGGCTCCGCCGATCGCTGCCTGGCCTGCCGCGCCGCTGGCGGGCAAGGTGGTGCTGGTCACCGGTGGCGCCAATGGCATCGGCCGCGGCATCGCCCAGGCCGTGCTCGGTGCCGGCGGCCGCGTGCTGATCGGTGATCTGGATACGGAAGCCGGCCACGCCTGCCTGGCCGAATGGCAGCGCGATGACGATGCGGCGTTCCAGCCCCTGGACATCACCGACGAAGCCAGCGTGCGCGCGTTCATCGCCACGGCGGTGCAGCGGTTTGGCGGCATCGATGGCCTGGTCAACAATGCCGGCATCGCCGGTGCGCACGGTACGCCGCTGCAGGACATGGCGTGGGACGAATGGCAGCGCCGCCTGTCATCGCTGCATGGCGCTTTCCTGTGCAGCCGGCATGCCCTGCCGGCACTGTCATCCGGTGGCGCCGGCGCCATCATCAACATCGCCTCGACCCGCGCCCGGCAGTCCGAAGCCCATAGCGAAGCCTATGCCGCGGCCAAGGGCGGACTGGTGGCATTCACCCACGCGCTGGCAATCAGCGCCGGACCGGCGGTACGGGTGAACAGCATCAGTCCGGGCTGGATCGGCACCAGCGAGTGGCAGGCGCCCTCCCGGCGCCATGCGCCCGAGTATTCGGCCATCGACCACGCACAGCATCCGGTCGGCCGCGTCGGCCGCCCGGAAGACATCGGCGCGCTGGCGGTGTACCTGTTGTCGCCGCTGTCCGGATTCACCACCGGCCAGGATTTCATCGTCGACGGCGGCATGACCCGCAGGATGATCTACGCCGAGTGACCGATGCCCGTCGAGGGGTGCCCGCCATGGGGGGCACCCCTCACAGCCGACGTGGGATCAGGCCATGCCCGAATGGCGCAGCAGTGCATCGATCTGCGGCGCACGGCCACGGAAGGCCTTGAAGTTCTCGGCCGCTGGACGGCTGCCCCCGCGCGAGAGGATCTCGTCGCGGAAACGTGCACCGGTCGCGGCCAACGCCTGCGGTGCTTCCTCGAACGCCGCATAGGCATCGGCACTGAGCACCTCGGCCCATTTGTAACTGTAGTAGCCGGCCGCATAGCCACCGGCGAAGATGTGGCTGAACTGATGCGGGAAGCGGTTCCAGGCTGGCGGATGATTCACCGCCACTTCGCCGCGCACGCGCTCCAGCAGTGCCAGCACACTGTCCTGCGTGGGCTCGAACTGGCTGTGCAGCAGCATGTCGAACAGACCGAACTCCAGCTGGCGGACAGTCGCCATGCCGCTGTGGAAATTGCGCGCGGCCAGCATGCGCTCATACAGCGCACGTGGCAGCGGTTCACCCGTCTCCACGTGCGCAGTCATGCGCTGCAGGTGGTCCCATTCCCAGCAGAAGTTCTCCATGAACTGGCTGGGGAGCTCCACCGCATCCCATTCCACGCCATTGATGCCGGCCACGCCCAGCTCACCAATCCGGGTCAGCAGCTGGTGCAGGCCATGGCCCATTTCATGGAACAGCGTGGTCACTTCATTGTGGCTGAACGTAGCAGGCCTGCCGTTGGCGCCGCGACCGAAGTTGCACACCAGGTACACCAGCGGCGTCTGCACGCTGCCATCGGCACGCTCGCGCCGGTTGCGGCAATCGTCCATCCACGCACCGCCGCGCTTGCCCTCACGGGCGTACAGATCCAGATAGAACTGGCCTACCAGCGCGTCCTGCGCATCGACCAGGCGGAAGAAGCGTACGTCCTCGTGCCAGACCGGCGCGCTGTCCTCCTGCACGCGCAGTCCATACAGCTGCTCGATCACCGAGAACAATCCACCCAGCACCTTCGGCTCGGTGAAGTACTGTTTCACCTCCTGCTCGGAATAGCTGTAGCGCGCCTGCTTCAGGCGGTCGGCCGCGAACGCCAGGTCCCAGGCCTGCAGGCTGTCGATGCCCAGGTGGTCACGCGCGAACTGCTCCAGTTCGGCACGGTCCCTGGCCGCGAACGGCTTGGCGCGCGACGCCAGGTCACGCAGGAAGCCCAGCACTTCGGCCGGGTCCTGCGCCATCTTGGTGGCCACCGAGTAGTCGGCGTAGGAATCAAAGCCGAGCAGTGCGGCCAGTTCGGCCCGCAGGGCCAGGATGCGGTCGATGTTGCCGCTGTTGTCCAACGCGTCATCGCCGAATTCGGAAGCGCGCTGCGCGCTGGCCCGGTACAGGATCTCGCGCAGGTCACGATCTTCGGCCCAGGTCTGTACCGGCAGATAACACGGCATCTGCAGCGTCAACTTCCAACCGTCCCTGCCATCGTTCGCCGCTGCCGCACGCGCGGCAGCCTTCACGTCGTCCGGCACGCCGGCCAGGCGTGCTTCGTCTTCCACGATCAACGACCACGCATCGGTGGCGTCCAGCACATTCTGCGAGAACTTCGCGGACAGCGCCGACAGTTCTTCCTTGATCGCGGCGAACCGCTGCTGGGCGTCCGGCGCCAGCTCCGCGCCCCCCAGGCGGAAGTCGCGCAGCGTATTGTCCAGCACCTTGCGCCGGGCCTCATCGAACGACCCCGCCTCCGGGCCGGTGGCCAATGCCTGGTACTGGCGGTACAGCGCCAGGTTCTGGCCCAGCGCACTGGCGAAGCGGGTCACCCGCGGCAGGTTGCTGTTGTAGGCCTCGCGCAGTTCCGGCGTGTTGACCACGCCCTGCAGGTGGCCGACCAGGCCCCAGGCGCGCCACAGCCGCTCGGTGGCATCGTCCAGCGGGACCACGAAGGTGTCCCAGCGGACCGGCTGCACCTGCTCGGCTGCGTTGACGGCGGCCTCGGCCTCGGCCAGCAGCACGTCCAGCGCCGGCGCCACGTGCTCGGGGCGGATCGCCTCGAAGCGCGGCAGGCCGGAGAAATCGAGCAGGGGGTTGGCAGCGGTCACGGCAGATCTCCAGTTACGGGCCCGAGGAGCGGGCAGCCCAGTCGATATGGCGCTGGCCGGAGCCGCAGACAAGGGGGGCGCGCCGATCATTCACGTCGGCCTTACGGGGTCGCGCGGAAGCTCTGGGTGCGGGGGAGTCCGCAGCGGAACATGCCGATAGAGGCCCCACATGGAAGGTCTGGCTCAGGTTGCAACCGCGTTGCCGGTCCGGTCGCTGGCGCTGTCTGCCAGCGCGGAGGAGTTGTCCTGGATCGCCACATTGTGCGATCCCGGCGATGATGCCCGGCGCCATCTGCAGGAGCTGCAGGTGCTCATGCAGCAGGGCGGCATCCTCAACGATGAGCAGGAGTGGTACCCGTTCGAGGTGATCGAACGCGGTGCCCGCCACCTGCACCCGGGGCACGAGCGTGAGTTCGTGATCTGCGTGCTGCTGTGGCTGCAGGCGCTGGCCCAGGACCGCATCAGCAGCCTGGACCCACGGCTGCACCTGGATGATCGCGCGATGGACATCGAGGCGCTGCCTGATGCGCTGCGCGATGCGGTGCTCGACGCGTTCACTGCGGCGGGATACTGATCGGGATGCGCCGCTGCGCTCGCCGGGCGTGGCCCGG
>NZ_JBWJPF010000043.1:0-15718 GCF_056393265.1 Stenotrophomonas sp. Steno-C15 | reverse complement strand
GCCGTCAGCGGAGCGCCGATCGCCGACAGCGCTGTCGTGGCCGAGCTGGGGCTGTCCGCGTGGCTGACCCCGCGGCAGTCGCTGGAGCTGGGCTACAGCGGCCAGTTCGGCAGCGAGAGCCGTGACCATGGCGCTACGGCCCGCTGGTCTGTGCGCTTCTGATCAGCCGCCGGACCAAGTCTGTGAGGGGGCGGCCAATGGGCCGCCCCCGTTATCCCATCCGAGCTGTATCACGGCGCATGCGAGTAATGCAGCTATCGCGGGACAGGGCCGCCCTCGCTCAGGTCCATCCCGCCGCTGGAACTACGCAATCAAGGACTGATGGCATGCGATCAATCCTTTGTGAAAATATGAACTTCATCGACGGCATGATTGTTGGCTTCCTTATAGGGAAGTGCGTAAGCCTTATCGTAGTTATCCTCGTCCTTCGGAAATATGAGAAGGAAGAGATGGGCGAATGAGAAGTCTCGAGGTTAGTGAGAGTTGTCATTCACAAATAGGACAAGTTCTGCGACATCCGATGTGATCAACGCCGACGGCCTCCCACTCTCCTTGGCGCAAGCCGTTCTCGCTGGAACGACCCCTCTCAACGGTCATACCTTTCTCCACAGTAGCTGCCATGGCCGTCTTTTCCATAGCAAGCTATGACGAGTACCCGCCACACGGATACATTGGATGGTGGCAGGTTTCACCCCCTCCAATAACCCTACGGGGGGGTGCCTTTTTTGACGAAAGGGTTCACTTACACGCTGCCTCAGGCGACAATGGCCGGGTAAAACTGAATGTTGGCGCGGTCTGGCCGCGGCCGACGCCCATCCAGAAGGATGGCTACATGCGCTTGCGTCTACCAGCATTGCCGCAGCCCGCTGCAATTGGCCCGGGTCTGCCGAAGGCCGCATGTGTTCTTTCGGCGCTTCACCAGGTTTTCAGGGCAGCAGTGCCACATCCCAGCAAGTCGTCACGCAGATTCCGTCGCGGGCACCTCTTCTGCAGCATTGATGCGGTAGTACCGCCCGGTGCGCATTGTGGCACCATCCTCATAGTCCACGGTCAGAACAATCTGCGGCCCCGATGTGACGCTCGGGTCATCGAAGGTCAGCTGCAGCTTGTTCGGCAGCGCGACGGACTCGAGCTTGTTGGCCAGGCGCATTTTGAGATTGAGCATTGCAAGTTCCTCTTCCTGTTGGTGACCCTCACGGGCCAGCGGGGTTACGCCAGCGTTTCACGCCGGAAAATTGGTTCACTACTGCTCGACAGAGACCACAGACAGGCTCTGGGTAATCGTCTGTTTGTTGAACGTTCCTGATGAATGGCTGACGGTTTGCTCAGTGAAGGAGGCGACCTCGGCGCGGTAGCTGCGGCGCGTCGAGTACGGACAGCCACTGAGCAAGGGCCAGCTGCGAAGCAGATTCGATGCAGCGCGCGCACGTGCAGGCATTGCCAAATCGGCATTCCAGTTCCGGGACCTGCGCGCCAAAGCCGGCACTGACAAGGCAGACGCGGCGGCGGACATTCGCCAGGCGCAGCGACAGCTGGGCCACTCGTCCGTGGTCATGACCGAGACCTACACGCGAAAGCGCAAGGGCGATCGCGTCACGCCGACGAAGTGATTTTGCGGAAAAGATCGGCGATTGCGGAAAAACAAAAGGGCTTCGGATCGCTCCGAAACCCTTATGTTGCAATGGTGGGCCGTGTAGGATTCGAACCTACGACCAAAAGATTAAAAGTCTTCTGCTCTACCGACTGAGCTAACGGCCCGGTGCACTGCCCCAGCCGCGTGGCGGGGGTGGGCATTCTACCCCACTTTGCCACGCGACGCGAAACCCCATACCCGCAGCCCTGGCAATCAAGCGCCCGGGCTGCCGGCGTGAACCGGCTTAAACCTTCCGCCCGCACCGCGCATCCCATCCCTGATCCCCACTGGAGAGCCTGGATGCGCCGCTGCCTGCCCCTGATCGCCGCACTGCTGTTGCCCGGCGCCGCGCTGGCAGCGGCGTCCCCGGTGCGTAGCGACGACATCGCCCGCTTCTGGGCCACCTACGATGCGGTGCGCGCCGAACCCGATGCCGAGCGCCGGGTGGCGCTCGTGCAGCAGCACTACGTCGACCCGGGCAGTCCCGGCCTGCATGCGCTGATGCAGGTCCGCAATTACACCGCGCGCGAGTATGCCGATGCCATGCGCGCGTGGCCGCGGTTCTGGAACTCGGTAAGGCCACTGACAACCAACGCCCGCAGTGCCAGCGCGACGCTGGAACAGGATCTCATGGCCTTCCGCACGCTCTACCCCTCCCTGCGCCGGGCCACGATCACCTATGCGGTGGGCGTGCTGCGTACCGGCGGCACCACGCTGGGCGACCAGGTGCTGATCGGTGCGGAGATGGCACTGGGCGACGCGCGCGTGGATGTCAGCGAACTGCCGGAGCCGATGCGCAGCCGCCTGCGCATCTTCTATGACAGCCGCCCCGGCGCGAACAACGCGCAGAACAACCTGCATGAGTATGTGCACACCCAGCAACGCGAGACCACCGGCAATCTGGCGCAGTACGCGGTACGCGAGGGTGTGGCCGAGTACATCGCCGAGCGCATCAGCGGCAGGCGCCCTGCCCTGCCGCTCTATGACTACGGCCCGCTGCACGAGGCGGAGATACGTACCCGGTTCATCGCCGAGATGGACGGCGATGACCTGGACAACTGGCTGTACAACAGTGCCCGCAATCCGTTCGGCGTGAGCGACGTGGGCTACTACGCCGGCTATCGCATCGCGCAGGAGTACATGCGCCGGCAGGCCGATGAGAAGGCGGGGATCGCGCGGATGATCGAGCTGGACTACGCCGATCCCAAGGGGGTGCGGGCCTTCATCGAAGCTTCGGGTTGGTTGCAGCAGCGGTAGCGCCGGGCCATGCCCGGCGCTCAGTGCCAACCAAGGTTGGCACCCACCATTGGGGCATCAGCCCCCATCACCTCAGGCGTACAGCGTCGGGTCGGCCACGCCGGCGTCGGCGAAGCCCTGTGCACGCAGGCGGCAGGCATCGCAGTGGCCGCACGCGGCACCGTTGGCATCGGCGTTGTAGCAGGACACGGTCAGGCCGAAGTCCACGCCCAGGCGCACGCCCTCGCTGACGATCTGGCCCTTGCTCAGGAACTGCAGCGGCGCGTGCACCTTGATGCCCGCGCCTTCCACGCCGGACTTCGTCGCCAGGTTGGCCAGGGTCTGGAAGGCGGCGATGAATTCGGGGCGGCAGTCCGGGTAGCCGGAGTAATCCACGGCATTGACGCCACAGAAGATGTCGTTGGCGCCCAGCACTTCGGCCCAGCCCAGGGCCAGCGACAGCATGATGGTGTTGCGTGCGGGCACATAGGTGACCGGAATGCCGGCACCGCCGGCCTCGGGCACGTCGATGTCATCGGTCAGTGCCGAGCCGCCGATGCTGCGCAGGTCCACATCCACGGTCTTGTGCGCGACCACGCCCTGGGCCTTGGCCACGCGCGCGGCCGCGTCCAGTTCGGAGGTGTGGCGCTGGCCATAGCGTACGCTCAGGGCATGCACGGCAAAGCCCTGTTCCTGGGCCATGGCGATGACGGCGGCTGAATCCATGCCGCCGGAGAGAAGCACGACTGCCTTCTTCATGGAAAATCTTCCGGTTGGGGGAGGAAAGCCAGCACGCTGTCCCGCGCCGGAGTTGCATCAGGAAACAAGGGTGGCCTCAGCGGCCCGGCTCATCGTTCCACAGAATCTTGTGCAGCTGCATCTGGAAGCGTACCGGAAGCCGGTCTTCAACAATCCAGTCGGCCAGCTGGCGCGCGGTGATCTCCCCCTTGCTGGGCGAGAAGAACACCGTGCAACGCTTCACCAGCTCGTGCTCGGCCAGCAGGGCCTTGGCCCAGTCGTAGTCCTCGCGGCTGCAGATGACGAACTTGATCTGGTCGCGTGCGGTCAGCAGCGGCAGGTTCTCCCAGCGGTTGCGCGCCACCTCGGCCGAACCCGGGGTCTTGATGTCGACCACGCGTGATACGCGCGGGTCCACCGCGCTGACGTCCAGCGCACCGGACGTTTCCAGCGAGACGTCCAGGCCGGTGTCACACAGCTTCTGCAGCAGCACCAGGCAGCGCTTCTGCGCCAACGGCTCGCCGCCGGTCACGCAGACGTGACGCACGCCCTGGGCCAGCACTTCGGCCACGATGTCGTCGATATCCCACCAGGTGCCGCCGTGGAAGGCGTAGGCGGTGTCGCAATACTGGCAGCGCAGCGGGCAGCCGGTCAGGCGCACGAACACGGTCGGCCAGCCGGCGGTATCGGCTTCGCCCTGCAGCGAGGTGAAGATCTCGGTGATCTTCAGGCGCGGCAGGGGCGACTGCACGATGTCGCTGGGGGTGGCGACGGCGTTGGACGGGATAACGGCGGTCATGGCGGGAACTTCTTTGTGGGACACGTGGCGGATGGGCTACCGTGGCCGGTAACGAAAGCAGCCGAGCATGGCTCGGCTCTACAACAGCAACCGGACGGGCATGGCCCGGCGCTACCGGATCCGGGCGGGTCGGCCGATCCGGAAACGAAAGCAGCCGAGCATGAGCTCGGCGCTACGGGACACGTATTGTACGCCCGGTCAGCGGATCTGCTGGCCCAGGCGGATCGACTGCAGGCGGTCCTGCGCGGTGCGCGCGGCGTCCGAACCGGGGTACTGCGCCACGACGGTCTCCAGCGTCTGCTGGGCCTGATCGACCTTGCCCTCGCCATACTGCGAGAGGCCGACCTTGAGCAGGCCGCCCGCGGCCTTGTCATGGGTCGGATAGCGTGAGAGCAGCTCGCGGAACTGGGTCTCGGCCATCGGGAAATTGCGGGTGGCGTAGTAGCTCTCGCCCAGCCAGTACAGCGCATTCGGCGCGTACACGCCGTTCGGATACAACTGCAGGAAGCTCAGGAACAGCTGCGCCGAATCATCGTACTTGCCGGCCTTGAGCGAATCGAAGGCGACGTTGTAGGCGGTGCGCTCATCACCCGTGGCGGCCAGACTGCCGGGATCGCCATGGATGGACGGCGGCCGCTCGGAAGTGGCCGCCGCTGCCGGTTTGGCCGGGGCCGGTGCGGCCTGCGGCGCGTTCGCCGGAACGGGGGGCAGGACCGGGGCATTGCCCCCTTCCAACCGGTTCAGGCGGCTGTCCAGGTCCAGGTACTGATCCTGGGCGGACTGCTTGAGCTGGGCGTTGTCGTGCTGCAACTGCTCGATCGAGGCCTGCAGGCTGGTCACCTGCTGCCGCAGCTGGTTGATCTGGTTCAACAGGTCCTGGTTGGCACTGTTGTTGTACATCTGCTGCTCGAGCGCGCCGACACGATCGGCCAGACTCTGTCGCTGTGCATGCGCCGGTGCGGCAGCCACGAGGGCTGCCGCAACGACCAGCATCAGTTTGATGCCAATGCGCATGGATTACTGCGCGGTGTAGACGATTTCGACACGACGGTTCTGCGACCAGCAGGACTCGTTCGACTCGGTGCAGACCGGACGCTCTTCACCGTAGGACACGACGGTCAGCTGCGAAGCCGAGCCACCGTTGGCCTGCAGCGCCGAGCTGACGCCGTTGCCACGACGCTCGCCCAGGGCCTGGTTGTACGCGCGCGAACCACGCTCGTCGGTGTGGCCCTGCAGGGTGATGCGCGAGGACGGGCGGTCACGCAGGTACTTGGCGTGGCAAGCCATGATGGCCTGGAATTCCGGCTTCACGTCTTCCTTGTCCAGGTCGAAGTAGACAACGCGCTGGCGCAGGCAGGCATCGGTATCCAGGTCGCCCGGGCCGTACAGGCCGGAGGTCGACGGACCGGTCGGGGTGGTGGTCGAGGTGCCGGTGTCGACCGGGGCTGCCGGCTCTTCCTTCACCTTCTTCGAGCAACCGGCCAGGACGGCCACAGACAGCAGGGAAACAAGCAGAACACGGGTGGACTTGTTCATGGCGATACCTTTGTGGCTCCTAGGCCGATGAGGGGTTCAAGACAGCGAAAATATTAACACTCTTTTAGCGCTGGGTACGGTATGGGGACCATGCCGGCTCGCGCACATCACCATCGGCCAGAACCAGGCGCTGGCGAACCCGCGCATCGGCCGAAACGGCATACAACACACCACGGCCACCTTCGCGGGCGGCGTACAGCACCATGCTTGCGTTGGGCGCAAAGCTCGGCGATTCATCCAGCGAACCCGGGGACAGGGTGCTCCAGCGCGGCGAGCCCAGCGAGCTGTCCATCATCGCGATCTTGTAGCTGTTGCCCGAGCCCTGGGCCACGGCGATCTTCTTGCCGTCATAGGACACCGAAGGCTTGGCGTTGTAGTTGCCCTGGAAGGTCACGCGCTCGGCGCTGCCGCCGCCGGCACCGACTTTGTAGACCTGCGGACGGCCGCCGCGGTCGGAGGTGAAGTACACCGCGCTGCCGTCCGGTGCCCAGGTCGGCTCGGTATCGATGGCGAAGTGGTTGGTCAGCTGGGTCAGCTGCTTGCTGCCCAGGTCCATCACGTAGATTTCCGGGTTGCCGGAGCGCGACAGGGTCAGGGCCAGCTTGCGGCCGTCCGGCGAGAACGCAGGCGCGCTGTTGATGCCGCGGAAGCTGGTGACCAGCTCACGGGCACCGGTGGCGATGTTCTGGATGTAGATGGCCGAGTTGCCGCGCTCGAAACTGACATAGGCCAGCTTGCCACCATCCGGACTCCACGACGGCGACAGCAGCGGCTCGGCCGAACGCACGATGGTCTGCGGGTTGTAGCCATCGGAGTCGGCCACCATCAGCGCATAGCGCATGGCGTCGCCCTTGCCGCTGGCGGTCACGTAGGCGATGCGCGTCCAGAAGGCACCCCGGACACCAGTGATCTTCTCGTAGATGGCATCGGCCATCTGGTGGGCGACGTCGCGCATGGCATTGCCGCGGGCGGTCATCGCCAGGCCGAGCAGGCGCTCGCCCTTCGGCACGTCGAACAGTTCGTATTCGACACGGTAGGCACCGGCACCGGCGTCCAGCACGCGGCCGACCACGATGTAGTTCTGCTTCAGCGCGCGCCAGGTGGCGAACTGGATCTCGCCGCCACGGACGGGCTTTTCCACGATCTGCGCTTCGGGCAGGGTGCGGAACTGGCCCGAACGTTCCAGGTCGGCGCGGACCACACCGGCGACATCGGTCTGCGGTGCGGCCGACGAGCCCTGGTAGGGCATCGGCACGATGGTGATCGGCAGCGCGGACGCGTTGCCGCCGATGATGTCGATATCCAGTCCCCTCTGCTGCGCGACGGCAGCGAAGGGCAGCAACAGGGCCGCAAACACGGCAAGCCAACGAGGCATCTTCTTCATGGAGCGCTCAATAGGGGGAAACCGGAACGAGGGATAGCAAAGCGGCGGTGAACCGCTTCGCAATCATGAACCAAGGGTACGTGAATTCCGGGTCAGTTCCAGCCCGTCCTCTCACGCCCCATTAACGTATCGGTCGGCTGCCGCGCGACGGGGCGACCCGCAGGCCGGCCCGCGCGGCCGATCAATCCTGCGCGGTGAAGGTCAGGTTGAGCGTGCGCGCAAACACCGATTCGAATCCGCGATAGGGCAACGGCTGCGCATTGAGCACTGCGGCCTCGATCGAACGCCTGCCGGCTTCGTCATAGGGGCAGTTGGCGCCCACCTTGGCCTGAAGCACCTGCCCCCCCGGAATCTGGGTGATGGTGATCTGGCAGCGCTGGCCCAGCGGCACACTGTCTGGACGCGTCCAGGCGCTGCGAACCTTGGCCTGGATCGCGGCAGCGTACTTCGCCGACAGATCATCGCTGTTGCCACCGCCCCCAGCGGCCGGCTGTGCCGCACCGGTGTTGCCGGCCGGCGCGCTGCCGGCGGCGTTGCGTGCGGCGGCGACCTGGCGCAGCTTCTGCTCGGCCAGCTTGGCTTCCTTCTCCGCCTGTTCGCGCCTGGCACGGATCTCGGCGATCTTCTTCTGCCGTTCGGCCTCGGCCTGGTCGGCGGCCTGCCGCTCCTGCTCGGCACGCTTCTTCTTGGCGTCTTCTTCCTGCTGCTTGGCCAGGCGCAGCTTCTGCTCGGCTTCTTCCTGGCGCTTGCGCTCGGTCAGGTCGATCTGCTCCTGGCGGCGCTTGGCTTCCTGTTCCTGCCGGGCCTTCTCCTGCGAGATGGCCAGTGCGCTCACCGCCTCCTGGTCCTGCGTATCGGGCTGGGCGACACGCTCCTGCGCCTGTTGCTGCTGCGGCGTGGGAGCATCCTGCGGACGTGGCTCGGGAATCGGCTGCGGCGGTGGAATGGTGTCCTCGGGCACCGGAATCGGCTCGGCAACCGGCGGCGGCAGATCTTCCAGCTTCTCCGACTGGCGCAGGGCCTGGCGCGCAGCGGCCGCCTCCGACGCGGACAGCGCCAGGCTGGCCTCGACCGAGGGATCACCGGCAGCGGCATCGGTATTGCGCGTGGGCGACCACAGCCACGCCAGGATGAACACCAGCGCGACCAGCAGGTGCACCAGCACGGCCAGCGCCAGGGGCAGGCCCCAACCCGGTTCCTGCTGTCGCGGCGGCGGCAGGGTCTCAGCGTGCATCGGTGGCCAGGCCTACCTTGTCCACTTTCGCGCGCTTGATCACGTCCATCGCCGCGATGACCTTCTCATAGGCCACGGCACGGTCGGCGGCGACGATCACGCGCAGGCCCTTGTCCTGTGCGGCGATGCCGGCCAGGCGCCCTTCCAGCTCCTCGGCAGACACGGCCGTGGGCTCCTTGGCGTCGGGCAGCTTCAGGCTCAGCTGGCCGTCCTGGCGCACCGAAACGATCACCGGATCCTGCTTGCTCTCCAGCGCCTTGGCATTGGAGTTCGGCAGGTCCACGTCAAAACTCAGGGTGAGCAGCGGCGCGGTGACCATGAAGATGATCAGCAGCACCAGCATGACGTCGATATAGGGAACGACGTTGATTTCCGATTTCAGCTTGCGGCGCTTGCGGCGACCGATGGCAGCGGACATGGCTTGGACTCCCGGGTCAGGCGCTTACTCGTCGCCAGCGCTCTGGCGCTGCAGGATGGAGCTGAACTCGTCGGCGAAGGTCTCGAAACGGACCGACATGCGCTCCACACGGGTGGTGAAGCGGTTGTAGGCCCACACCGCCGGGATCGCCACGAACAGGCCGATGGCGGTGGCGAACAGCGCTTCGGAGATGCCCGGGGCGACCGAGGCGATGCCGGCCTGGGCGCCGCTGCTGATCATGTCGTGCATGGTCACCATGATGCCGAACACGGTGCCGACCAGGCCCACGTAAGGCGCGGTCGAGCCGATGTTGGCCAGCAGTTCCAGATTGCGCTCGAGCTGGTCGACTTCGCGGGTGTAGGTGGTGCGCATCGCACGTTGCGCGCCTTCCAGCTGCGCACGGCCATCCAGCCGGCGCTTGTCGCGCAGGCGGGTGAACTCGCGGAAGCCCGCCTCGAAGATTGCCTCCAGGCCGCCCACGTTGCGGCTGCGGTCGGTGGCCGAGCTGTACAGCTTGCCCAGGTCGGCGCCGGACCAGAAGCGGTTCTCGAACTCGTCCGCCTCGCGGGTGGCCTGCTTGAACACGCGGGCCTTGCGGAAAATGATCACCCAGCTGACGAACGAGCCGACCAGCAGCAGCAGCACGATGATCTTCACCGGCAGGCTGGCCTTGGCCATCAGTTCGAGGTAGTTGATGCCGCCGCCGGTGGTGGCCTGGGCAAGGGTCTGGGTCGCGGCGTTGCTGACGTCAGCCGGCAGTGCCTCGGTGACCGTGGCCTGCAGGGCCAGGAGCGTTGCGATCATCCGTTGTTCCTCAGTGTTCGGATTCGGGGTGGAGGTAGGGTTGCAGCACGGCAAGGACGGCGTCGTCCATGCCACGCGGGCGGAAACTGGCCGCGTCCAGTGCGGCGATGCGGACCTGCGCCGACAGCAGCAGTTCGCCGTCGCGCTCGATCCGCTGATCGAAGACCATGCTGGCCTTCTTCAGCTGGACCAGCGTGGCACTCACCTGCAGGAGGTCATCCAGCCGCGCCGGCCGGATGAAGTCCATCTGCATGGCACGTACCGCGAAGACCATGCCGTGCTCGCTGCGCATGCGCTCCTGGCCATAGCCCAGCGCGCGCATCCATTCGGTCCGGGCCCGTTCCATGAAGGCCACGTAGCGGGCGTGGTAGACCACCCCGCCTGCGTCCGTATCTTCCCAGTAAATGCGTGTCGGCCAACTGAATAGTGGCTCAACCGACATCGGGAACCTCCGCGAACAGGTCCTGCGGCGGGTTCTTCGGCTTCAGCCCCATGTGCCGGTACGCCTTGTGGGTGGCCATGCGGCCGCGCGCGGTGCGCACCAGGAAGCCCTGCTGGATCAGGTAGGGTTCGACCACGTCTTCCAGCGTGCCGCGCTCTTCGGACAGCGCGGCGGCCAGCGATTCGATGCCGACCGGGCCGCCGTCGAAGTAGTCCACCAGGGTCCTGAGCAGGCGCCGGTCGAGCTCGTCGAAACCCTCCGGGTCGACCTTGAGCATCTGCATGGCCGCCTGGGCGACCGCCACGTCGATATGGCCACCCGCCTTCACCTGGGCGTAGTCGCGCACCCGCCGCAGCAGGCGGTTGGCGATGCGCGGGGTGCCACGCGCACGGCGCGCGATCTCCCCTGCGCCGTCGGCGGTGCAGTCGATGCCCAGGATGGTGGCCGAGCGGCGTACGATCCGGGTCAACTCCTCGACACTGTAGAACTCCAGCCGCTGGACGATGCCGAAGCGGTCGCGCAGCGGCGCGGTCAGCAGGCCGGCGCGGGTGGTGGCCCCGATCAGCGTGAACGGTGGCAGGTCGATCTTGATCGAGCGGGCCGCAGGGCCCTCGCCGATCATGATGTCGATCTGGAAATCCTCCATCGCCGGGTACAGCACTTCCTCGACCACCGGCGACAGGCGGTGGATCTCGTCCACGAACAGTACGTCGTGTGGCTGCAGGTTGGTCAACAGGGCGGCCAGATCACCGGCCTTTTCGATCACCGGACCGGATGTCACCCGCAGCGCCACCCCCAGTTCGTTGGCGATGACGTGGCTGAGCGTGGTCTTGCCCAGCCCCGGCGGACCGAAGATCAGCACATGGTCGAGCGCGTCGCCGCGGGCCTTGGCCGCTTCGATGTAGATCTCCAGCTGCTCGCGCACCGGCGCCTGGCCCAGGTAATCGGCCAGTCGCTTGGGGCGGATGCTGGCGTCGGCGGCGTCATCCTCGCGGGTGGCGCCGGCGCCGATGATGCGGTCGTCGGTCATGTGCTGATTATGCGGCAAAAGCGCGGGTTCCGGCCGGGCTGCGCCCGGCACCCGCGGTAGTGCCGGCCGCTGGCCGGCAACCTCAACAGCAACAGCCGAAGCGGGCTTCCTGGGGAATGGCGGGGTGGGTCCGGTTGCGGGGGACGCTGCAAGTACGTCCATGTAAGCTCGGTCGCCGCATCCATGCGGCTCACGCCCCCGCAACCGGACCCACCCCGCCTTCGACAGTTGGCCGCGATCTGATGGTAGGTGTCGACCTTGGTCGACACGGAAGATCCACGCCATGCGTGGATGGAACAGAGCAGGAGAGTGGGCTCAGTTTCAGGCACGCAGCATCTCCGCAAGAGGAGCCCCCTTGTTGTTCAAGGGGGCGCGCCGATAGGCGGGGGGATAAGGTGGAATGCGCGCGGGGCCCACGGTTTGCGCAGCAAATCGTGGGACGTAACGCAGGTGGAGATTAAATCTCCACCTGTGCGCCCAACTCAACCAGACGGTTGCCCGGAATCCGGAAGAAGCCCGTGGCCGGCGCAGCATTGCGATGCATCAGTGCGAACAGCTTGTCGCGCCAGATCGGCATGCCGCGGTTGGCGGTGGCGACGATGGTCTCGCGGCTGGCGAAGAAGGTGGTGTCCATCGGATCGAAATAGATCCCGCCGTGGTCGCAGGAGCGCATCAACGCCAACGGTACGTCCGGCGTCTCCATGAAACCGAAGCGGACATAGACCCGGTAGAACTCGTCGCCCACCGATTCGATCTTCAGCCGTTGCCCCTCCATCGCATAGGGAATGGGCAGGGTTTCCACATGCAGGAAGACGTTGCGCTCGTGCAGCACCTTGTTGTGCTTGAGGTTGTGCATCAGTGCATGCGGAGCCACGGTCGGGTCAGCGGTGAGGAACACCGCGGTACCCGGCACGCGCACCGGCGGCGCCAGCATCAGGCCCGGCAGGAAGGTGTCGATGCGGATGCCGTCCTTGCGGATCTCGTCGCGCAGCAGCTCGCGGCCACGGCGCCAGGTGCGCATCATGGTGAACAGGAAGATGCCCAGCACGACCGGGAACCAGGCGCCCTGCAGCAGCTTGGCGCCATTGGCGATGACGAAGCCGACGTCGATGATGAAGAACACCACGCACAGCGGCAGGATCCAATGGCGCGCCTTCGGCCACAGCGAGCGCGCGACCAGGGCCAGCAGCAGCGTATCGATCAGCATGGTGGCCGAGACCGAGATGCCATAGGCCACGGCCAGGTTCGACGAGCTGCGGAACGCCAGCACCAGGCCGATGACCATCACCGCGATGCCCCAGTTGATGCCCGGGATGTAGATCTGGCCGATGGTGTCGTGCGAAGTGTGCTTGATGCGCATGCGCGGGATGTAGCCGAGCTGCATGGCCTGGCGCGAGACCGAGAACGCGCCGGTGATCACCGACTGCGAGGCGATCACCGCCGCCATCGTGGCCAGGATGATCATCGGATACAGGGCCCAGTCGGGGACCGCTTCGAAGAAGGGATTCTTCACCGCTTCGGGGTGGTTCAGCACCAGCGCGCCCTGCCCCAGATAGTTCAGCACCAGGCACGGCAGCACGAAGAAGTACCAGGCATGGCGGATGGGCTTGGCACCGAAGTGGCCCATGTCGGCATACAGGGCCTCGCCACCGGTGACCGCCAGCACCACGGCGCCAAGGATGAAGATGCCGTGCCAGCTGTGCTCCATGAAGAAGCGGATCGCCCACCACGGGTTGAACGCCTTCAGCACTTCCGGCGAATCGATGATGTTGTAGATACCGATCGCCGCCAGCGAAATGAACCACACCGAGGTGATCGGGCCGAACGCCTTGCCGATCTTCTCTGTGCCGAAACGCTGCGCGGCGAACACCATCAGCAGGACCACCACGGTGATCGGCACGATGAACGCGTGCAGGCCCGGTGCGGCCACCTCCAGGCCCTCGACGGCACCAAGCACCGAGATCGCAGGGGTGATCACGCCATCACCGAAGAACAGCGACGCACCGAAGATGCCCAGGATGCCCACCACGTAGGCCGAGCGTGAGCCGTTGCGCAGCGTACGCTGGGTCAGCGCCATCAACGCCATGATGCCGCCCTCGCCATCGTTGTCGGCGCGCATGATGATGGTCACGTACTTCAGGGTGACCACGATGTTCAGCGCCCAGAACGCCAGCGACAGCACGCCGAGCACGGTGTCGTGGTCGCTGTTGAGCCCGTAGTGCGGCGAGAACGCCTCCTTCAGGGTGTACAGCGGGCTGGTACCGATGTCACCGAAGACCACACCGATCGCACCGATGACCAGCGCCAGTCCCCCGGCCGGGGGGGCGTGACCGTGTCCGCCAGGGGCGGCTGCGTGCGGGGTTTGACTGCTGGACATGGGACTCCTGGCGAAGCTCAGGCGATGGGGGGAGGGAAAGGACGCGGCTCAGCGCAGCGCCGACTGCAGGGCCTTGCGGATGACCGTGGCCACTTCGTCGCCTTCGTTGAAGGCATCACGGGCCATGCGGGCCGCTTCAGCCGGCTTGTAGCCCAGCTGCTGCAGCGCCACGGTGGCATCGGACAGCGGGTCGGCCGGGGCCGGACCGCTGCCGGTCGGCAGCGCCCCGCCGGCACCGAACTGGGCCGCACGGTCGCGCAGCTCCAGCACCATGCGCTCGGCCGTCTTCTTGCCGATGCCCGGGATGCGGGTCAGTGCGGTGATATCGCCCGCCTGCACCATGCGCGCGAATTCCTCGACGCTGACAGCGGACAGCACGGCCAGCGCGATCTTCGCGCCGATGCCGCTGACCTTCTGCACATCGCGGAACAGCCGACGCTCGCCTTCGCGCAGGAAGCCGTACAGCGAGACGCTGTCTTCCTTCTGCGCGTAATGGGTGTACAGCGTGACCTCGCGTCCGAGCTCGGGCAGGTCGTAGAAGGTGCTCATCGGCGCCTCCAGTTCGTAGCCCACTCCATTCACGTCCACCACCAGCCACGGCGGCGCCTTGTAGGCGACGATGCCGCGCAGTCGACCGATCATTGCGTGCAGCTCCTCATTTGCGACCCCACGCCTGGCGGGCGCTGAGCCCCAGGCGGTTGGCCGTCGCCCTTACGTGGGCGTGGGTGATCGCTACCGCCAACGCGTCGGCCGCGTCGGCCTGCAGCTTGGTTTTCAGGTTGAGCATGAGCCCGACCATGTGTTGAACCTGTTGCTTTTCCGCGCCACCACGGCCGACCACCGCCAGCTTGATCTCGCTGGCGGCGTATTCGTGCACAGGCAGGTCGCGCAGCACCACGGCCGAAATGGCTGCGCCGCGGGCCTGGCCCAGCTTCAGCGCCGAATCGGGGTTGCGCGCCATGAACACGCGCTCGATCGCCACTTCCTGCGGCTGGTACTCGCGGCACAGGTCGGCCAGACCCAGCACCAGCAGCTTCATCCGCTGCGGGAAATCGTCGGCGCCCAGCAGCACCAGGGGCTGGTGATGGACGTGGATGACGCGCCCTGCGGCATCGACATCGATGATGCCCACCCCGGTCCGCTGTGAACCGGGGTCGATGCCGAGGATGCGGGTCATGCCGCGCTCCTGGCGGGGCGGAACGGGAAGCGCTGGCAGGCGTATGGGCTCATGACTGTCCGCGGTGACCGTTCAACGGCCCGCGCCCAGGCCGTCGGTGACGGCTCAGGCGTAGGCGTCGGCGCCGAGTTCGGCGTTCGAATACACGTCCTGCACGTCGTCCAGGTCTTCAAGCATGTCCAGCAGCTTGCGGACCTGCAGGGCGACCTCGCCCTCGACCTTGATGTCGTTGTCGGCGCGGAAGGTGATCTCGGCGTGGTCGGCGAGATGCCCTGCGGCAGTCATCGCCTCCTTTACCGCGTTGAATGCGTCAGGGCTGGTGACCACGTCGATCGAGCCATCGTCCGGATAGACGACGATGTCATCGGCGCCCGCCTCGATGGCCGCTTCGGTGATCGCCTCCTCGTCGGCACCCGGGGCAAAGCTGAGCACGCCCAGGCGCTTGAACATGAAGGCCACCGAACCCTCGGTCCCCATGTTGCCGCCGCATTTGCTGAACGCGTGGCGGACATCGGCCACGGTGCGCACGCGGTTGTCGGTCAGGCAATCGACGATCACCGCCACACCGCCGGGCGCATAGCCCTCGTAGCGCACTTCCTCGTAGTCGACGCCTTCCAGCTCACCGGTGGCCTTCTTGATCGCACGTTCGATCACGTCCTTGGACATGTTCACGGCCAGGCCCTTGTCCATCGCCACGCGCAGGCGCGGGTTGTTGTTGGGGTCGCCTCCACCGCCGCGCGCGGCCACGCCGATCTCGCGGATGATCTTGGTGAAAATCTTGCCGCGCTTCGCGTCGGACGCGTTCTTGCGGGCTTCGATGGAGGGGCCTCTACCCATGGGTGCTACCGTCTGGCTGCTTCAGGATCAAGGCGCGGATTCTACCTGATCGGGCGCTGCAACCGTGTCTAGG
>NZ_JBWJPF010000042.1:0-16250 GCF_056393265.1 Stenotrophomonas sp. Steno-C15 | reverse complement strand
GCCTGCAGTACCGGCGGTTGCATAGCGCTGCCGGTCGCGCGAGTGGCGGGCCGGGAACCTCGGTCCGCCTTCGCCGTCTAAGGGAAGGCAAGTTTCAAAACGTACGCCAGTAGCTCAATTGGCAGAGCAGCGGTCTCCAAAACCGCAGGTTGGGGGTTCGAGTCCCTCCTGGCGTGCCATCTGCCCACCTTATCCAGCGGCTCTTGCCGCTAAAGCAGACACACCGGATGAATAGCAAGATCGAACATTCCAAGGACACCTCCGCCAGCGGTGGAGATATCGTCAAGTACGTTGCCGCATCCCTGCTGGTGCTGGCGGGTCTGTTCGTCTGGTTCTGGTTCTCCGCCGACTCCGGTCGCGCCGCCCAGCTGGGCGCGTGGGCGGGTCAGCTGCGTGCGTTGGCGGTCGTGGTCGGTCTGGTTGGCGGTATCGGCGTGTTCATGCTGACCGGCAAGGGGCGCGACACCCGCGAATTCCTCTCCGAGTCGCGCTTCGAACTGCGCAAGGTGGTCTGGCCGACGCGCCAGGAAGCCGTTCGCATGACCTGGGTCGTGATTGTCGTGGTGCTCATCCTCAGCCTGCTGCTGGGTGGCTTCGACTTCCTGATCCAGAAACTGACTCAGTGGTTCCTGAGCCGCTAAGGAGAATTGCATGAAGCGTTGGTACGTCGTTCACGCCTATTCGGGCTTCGAGAAGTCGGTGGCGCAGGCTCTGCGTGATCGCATCGTCCGTGATGGCATGGAAGAGCGCTTCGGCGACGTCCTGGTTCCGACCGAGGAAGTGATCGAAATGCGCGCCGGCCAGAAGCGCCGGTCCGAGCGCAAGTTCTTCCCGGGTTACGTGCTGGTCCAGATCGAGACCCACGAAGAGGCCGGTATTCCGCGCATCGACAACGAAAGCTGGCACCTGGTCAAGGAAACCCCGCGCGTGATGGGCTTCATCGGCGGTACCGCCGATCGTCCGCTGCCGATCGCCGATTCCGAAGCCGAGTCCATCCTGAACCGCGTTCAGGAAGGTGTCGAGAAGCCGCGTCCGAAGGTGCTGTTCGAGCCGGGCCAGATGGTCCGCGTCACCGATGGCCCGTTCAACGATTTCAATGGTGTGGTCGAAGAAGTCAACTACGAGAAGAGCCGTCTGCGCGTCTCGGTGCTGATCTTCGGTCGTGCCACCCCGGTCGAGCTCGAGTTCGGCCAGGTCGAGAAGCAGACCGGCTGATGCCCGGTGATGCTGCCGGCCACGGGCTGGCAGCCTTCAGGTCGCCCTCCCTGTTCAGACAGGGCGCCCAAAATCTGATATAGTGCGCGGCTCCCCGCTGGGAAGCCAGCAGGACGAGGCCACCGCAAGGTGGCCTTCGGCATGATTTCAAAACGCGATGCCGGGACGCGTGATTCCCGGTCCGATGGGGAGCCTGTTGTCGAAAGGCGCTAGCACCCGGAGAGTACTCACATGGCAAAGAAAGTTGTCGGTTACATCAAGCTGCAGGTGAAGGCCGGTCAGGCCAACCCCTCGCCGCCGGTCGGTCCTGCGCTGGGTCAGCGCGGCCTGAACATCATGGAATTCTGCAAGGCGTTCAACGCTGCCACGCAGAAGCTCGAGCCGGGTCTGCCGGTTCCGGTGATCATCACGGCCTACTCGGACCGTACGTTCACCTTCATCACCAAGAGCACCCCGGCCACCACCCTGCTGAAGAAGGCCGCTGGCATCTCGTCGGGCTCTAAGCGCCCGAACACCGAGAAGGTCGGCAAGGTCACCCGTAAGCAGCTGGAAGAGATCGCCAAGGCGAAGGAACCGGATCTGACTGCCGCCGACCTGGACGCCGCCGTGCGTACCATCGCTGGCTCTGCCCGTTCCATGGGCCTCGTGGTGGAGGGTTAAGAAGATGGCACAGACCAAGCGTGAGAAGGCCATCAAGGCCGCCGTCGTTCCGGGCAAGGCTTACGCCTTCGAGGACGCGATCAACATCCTGAAGAGCGCCACCAAGGCCAAGTTCGTCGAGTCGATCGACGTTGCTGTGCGCCTGGGCGTCGACGCGAAGAAGTCCGACCAGCAGGTCCGTGGCTCCACCGTCCTGCCGGCCGGTACCGGCAAGTCGGTCCGCGTTGCCGTGTTCGCTCCGGCCGGTGCCAAGGCTGATGAAGCCCTGGCCGCTGGCGCCGAAGCCGTCGGCATGGATGATCTGGCCGAGAAGATGCAGGCCGGCGATCTGAACTACGACGTCGTCATCGCGACCCCGGACGCCATGCGCGTTGTCGGTAAGCTGGGCACCGTGCTGGGCCCGCGCGGCCTGATGCCGAACCCGAAGGTCGGCACCGTTTCCCCGAACCCGGGTGAAGCCGTGAAGAACGCCAAGTCGGGCCAGGTCCGTTACCGCACCGACAAGGCTGGCATCATCCACTGCACCATCGGCAAGGCCGACTTCGCCGAAGACGCGCTGAAGTCGAACCTGACCGCGCTGCTGCTGGACCTGATCAAGGCCAAGCCGGCCACCTCGAAGGGCACCTACCTGCAGAAGGTTTCGGTCAGCTCGACGATGGGCCCGGGCGTCACCGTCGACCAGTCGTCGCTGACCCTGAAGTAATTGTTTCAAGCGGTCACGGTACTTTCGAGTGCCGTGACCGTGACATTTGAAGGCATCGCAGGCAGCCCACCGCCTGCGGTAGCCGTCAAAGACCGCAGGCGCGGTCGTGGCAGGGCCGGCGACGGGCACGGAAGCTCGATATGGCAGGGAGTCGCCGCCGGAACAGTCATGAACGCTTAATCGATTCCCCGGAATCACCCTGCGTAGATGGTGCCCTTCTGGAGTTTTTCTGGTTCACGCACGTCTGGGTTTCCCAGGTTGGCCCACTCCAGGTCTAGAACGGCCCACCCCCCGGAACATCATCCTGGTGTTCCCGGCGTCCAGGACGGATGCCGCACAGGACCGCACACGGCAGGAGCCGTAAGCGGAGTTCAATTGGAGGAGTGCAATGGCTCTCAATCTGTCCCAGAAGCAAGAAGTAGTCGCCGAGCTGGCAGACGTCGCCGCCAAGGCCCACTCCTTGATCGCAGCCGAATACGCTGGCACCACGGTCGCCCAGATGACCGCGATGCGCAAGCAGGCTCGTGAAACCGGTGTTTTCTTGAAGGTTGTCAAGAACACCCTGGCTTCGCGCGCCGTTGAAGGCACCGAGTTCGCCGTGGCCCAGGACCAGATGGTTGGTCCGCTGCTGTACGCGTTCTCGCTCGAGGAGCCCGGCGCTGCCGGTCGCCTGATCAAGGAAGCCGCCAAGGGCAACGACAAGCTGAAGGCTAAGGTCGTCGCCATCGGTGGCGAAGTGTTCCCGGCAAGCCACGTCGACGTGCTGGCCTCGCTGCCGACCCGCGATCAGGCCCTGGCCATGCTGGCCCGCGTCCTGACCGAGCCGGTCACGATGTTCGCCCGCGCCATCAAGGCTGTTGGCGAGAAGCAGGGTGGTGGCGAAACCGCCGCTGCCGAGCCGGCCGCCGAGACCGCCTGAGTTTCGACTTACCGTGGTTCCTGACGGAACCTCAACCCAGAAAATCATCCAAAGGTATTAATCATGTCCCTTACCAACGAACAGATCGTCGACGCCATCGCCGAGAAGTCCCTGATGGAAGTGATGGAGCTGGTCAAGGCCATCGAAGAGAAGTTCGGCGTCTCCGCCGCTGCTCCGGTTGCCGTGGCTGCTGCCGCTGGCCCGGCCGCTGCTGTTGAAGAGCAGACCGAGTTCACCGTCACCCTGAAGTCGGCCGGCGAGAAGAAGGTCGAAGTCATCAAGGCCGTCCGCGCCATCACCGGCCTGGGCCTGAAGGAAGCGAAGGACCTGGCCGAAGCCGGTGGCGTCCTGAAGGAAGGCGCTTCGAAGGACGACGCCGAGAAGATGAAGAAGGACCTGGAAGCTGCTGGCGCGACTGTCGAAGTCAAGTAAGCACTTCCTTTGCATCGTCATCGATTCTCGGCGATGCAGCCAAGGCTGGGGGCGTAAGCCCCCGGCCTTTGGTCGTTGTTGCAGGCCCGCGTACTGCGCGGGTGGAATCAGGCGGTAGAAAGCCCAACACGGGCTGCGGTCAAATCCCGGCACGCCAGCGCATCGCGCGGCAGCAGGGAAGTAGATGCAGACGAGTTGGCAGTTGGAAGTAGCGGGAGAAGGCGTGCTGGTGCCGGCAATACCAGCGACTTCCAACTGACAATTTCAAAGTTCCCTTCAGGGTCGTGGACGCACGGCCCGCACAACAAGGTGGAAGACCTCATGACGTCCTATTCGTTCACCGAAAAGAAGCGTATCCGCAAGGATTTCGGCAAGCAGCGCTCGATTCTCGAAGTGCCGTTCCTGCTCGCGATCCAGGTGGATTCCTACCGTGATTTCCTGCAGGAGAACATCGATCCGGCCAAGCGTGCCGATCATGGCCTGCACGCCGCGCTGAAGTCGGTCTTCCCGATCGCCAGCTACAGCGGCAATGCCGCCCTGGAGTACGTCGGCTACAAGCTGGGCGAGCCGGTCTTCGACGAACGTGAATGCCGCCAGCGCGGCATGAGCTACGGCGCCCCGCTGCGCGTGACCGTGCGCCTGGTGATCTACGACCGCGAGTCGTCGACCAAGGCCATCAAGTACGTGAAGGAGCAGGAGGTCTATCTGGGCGAAATCCCGCTGATGACCGAGAACGGCACCTTCATCGTCAACGGCACCGAGCGCGTCATCGTCTCGCAGCTGCACCGCTCGCCGGGCGTGTTCTTCGACCACGACCGCGGCAAGACCCACAGCTCGGGCAAGCTGCTGTACAGCGCCCGCATCATTCCCTACCGCGGTTCCTGGCTGGACTTCGAGTTCGACCCGAAGGACGCGCTGTTCACCCGTATCGACCGCCGCCGCAAGCTGCCGGTGTCGATCCTGCTGCGCGCGCTTGGCTACAGCAACGAAGAGATGCTGGCCGAGTTCTTCGAGATCAACACCTTCCACATCAACCCGGATGAAGGCGTCCAGCTGGAGCTGGTGCCGGAGCGCCTGCGTGGCGAAACCCTGGGCTTTGACCTCGCCGACGGCGACAAGGTCATCGTGGAAGCCGGCAAGCGCATCACCGCGCGCCACATCAAGCAGCTGGAAGCCTCGGGCATTGCGGCCCTGGCCGTGCCGGACGACTACCTGGTCGGCCGCATCCTGTCGCACGACGTGGTCGATGCCTCGACCGGCGAACTGCTGGCCCAGGCCAATGACGAGATCAGCGAAGAGCAGCTGCAGAACTTCCGCAAGGCAGGCGTCGATGCGGTCGGTACCCTGTGGGTGAACGACCTGGATCGTGGTCCGTACCTGTCCAACACCCTGCGCATCGATCCGACCAAGACCCAGCTGGAAGCACTGGTCGAAATCTACCGCATGATGCGTCCGGGCGAGCCGCCGACCAAGGACGCCGCGCAGAACCTGTTCCACAACCTGTTCTTCACCTTCGAGCGCTACGACCTGTCCGCGGTCGGCCGCATGAAGTTCAACCGTCGCGTGGGCCGCAAGGAAACCACCGGCGAAGCCGTGCTGTACGACAGCAAGTACTTCGGTGAGCGCAACGACGAAGAGTCCAAGCGCCTGGTCGCTGCCCATGGCGACAGCTCCGACATCCTGGACGTGATCAAGGTCCTGACCGAGATCCGCAATGGTCGCGGCGTGGTCGACGACATCGATCACCTGGGCAACCGTCGCGTGCGTTCGGTCGGTGAAATGGCCGAGAACGTGTTCCGCGTCGGCCTGGTCCGCGTCGAGCGCGCGGTCAAGGAACGCCTGTCGATGGCCGAGTCCGAAGGCCTGACGCCGCAGGAACTGATCAACGCCAAGCCGGTCGCTGCCGCCATCAAGGAGTTCTTCGGCTCCTCGCAGCTGTCGCAGTTCATGGATCAGAACAACCCGCTGTCGGAAGTGACCCACAAGCGTCGCGTCTCGGCCCTGGGCCCGGGCGGCCTGACCCGTGAGCGCGCCGGCTTCGAAGTGCGCGACGTGCACCCGACCCACTACGGCCGCGTCTGCACCATCGAAACGCCGGAAGGCCCGAACATCGGCCTGATCAACTCGCTGGCCGTGTACGCCCGCACCAACCAGTACGGTTTCCTCGAGACCCCGTACCGCAAGGTCGTGGACGGCAAGGTCTCCGACGAGATCGAGTTCCTGTCGGCGATCGAGGAAAACGAGTACGTCATCGCCCAGGCCAACGCCCTGACCGATGCCAAGAGCATGCTGACCGAGCAGTTCGTGCCGTGCCGCTACCAAGGCGAGTCGCTGCTGAAGCCGCCGGCGGAGGTCCACTTCATGGACGTCTCGCCGATGCAGACCGTGTCGATCGCGGCCGCGCTGGTGCCGTTCCTGGAGCACGATGACGCCAACCGCGCACTGATGGGCGCGAACATGCAGCGTCAGGCCGTGCCGACCCTGCGTTCGCAGAAGCCGCTGGTCGGCACCGGCATCGAGCGCGCCGTGGCGCGTGACTCCGGTGTGACCGTGAACGCCCGTCGTGGCGGTGAGATCGTGCAGATCGACGCTGCCCGCATCGTGGTCAAGGTGGTCGAGGAAGAGATCGTCGGTGCCACCGACGCCGGCGTCGACATCTACAACCTGGTCAAGTACACCCGTTCCAACCAGAACACCTGCATCAACCAGCGTCCGCTGGTCCAGGTGGGTGACGTCATCGCCCGCGGCGACGTGCTGGCCGACGGTCCGTCCACCGACATCGGCGAACTGGCCCTGGGCCAGAACATGCTGATCGCGTTCATGCCGTGGAACGGCTACAACTTCGAAGACTCCATCCTGCTCTCCGAACGCGTGGTGGAAGAGGATCGCTACACCACGATCCACATCGAAGAGCTGACCTGCGTCGCGCGCGACACCAAGCTGGGGCCGGAGGAAATCTCCGCCGACATCCCGAACGTTTCCGAGCAGGCGCTGAACCGCCTGGACGAGAGCGGCGTGGTGTACATCGGTGCGGAAGTCCGCGCCGGCGACATCCTGGTCGGCAAGGTCACGCCGAAGGGCGAGAGCCAGCTGACCCCGGAAGAGAAGCTGCTGCGCGCGATCTTCGGCGAGAAGGCTTCGGACGTTAAGGACAGCTCGCTGCGCGTTCCGCCGGGCATGGACGGCACCGTCATCGACGTGCAGGTCTTCACCCGCGACGGCATCGAGAAGGACAAGCGTGCGCGCCAGATCGAAGAGTCGGAGATCAAGCGCGTCAAGAAGGACTTCGACGACCAGTTCCGCATCCTGGAAGCCGCCATCTACATGCGTCTGCGTTCGCAGATCGTCGGCAAGGTGGTCAACGGCGGTGCCGGCCTGAAGAAGGGTGACGTCATCACCGACGCGTACCTGGACGGCCTGAAGAAGGCTGACTGGTTCGTGCTGCGCATGAAGGACGAGGACGCTTCGGAAGCCATCGAGCGCGCCCAGAAGCAGATCCAGGCGCACGAGAAGGAATTCGAGCGTCGCTTCGCCGACAAGCGCGGCAAGATCACCGCAGGCGACGACCTGGCTCCGGGCGTGCTGAAGATGGTCAAGGTGTTCCTGGCCGTGAAGCGCCGCATCCAGCCGGGCGACAAGATGGCGGGTCGCCACGGCAACAAGGGTGTGGTGTCCAACGTGGTGCCGGTCGAGGACATGCCGTACATGGCCTCGGGCGAAACCGTGGACATCGTGCTGAACCCGCTGGGCGTGCCGTCGCGTATGAACATCGGCCAGATCCTGGAAGTGCATCTGGGTTGGGCCGCCAAGGGCCTGGGCCGCAAGATCCAGGCGATGCTGGAAGCCCAGGCGGCCGTTGCCGACCTGCGCCGGTTCCTGGACGACATCTACAACCACGATGACACCAACGTGGCCAACCGTGTCGACCTGTCGCAGTTCAGCGACGAGGAGCTGCTGCGCCTGGCCCGTAACCTCACCGACGGCGTGCCGATGGCCACCCCGGTGTTCGACGGTGCCACCGAAGCGGAAATCAAGCGCATGCTGGAACTGGCCGATCTGCCGAGCAGTGGCCAGACCCAGCTGTACGACGGCCGCACCGGTGAAGCGTTCGATCGCCACACCACCGTGGGTTACATGCACTACCTGAAGCTGAACCACCTGGTCGACGACAAGATGCACGCGCGTTCGACCGGTCCGTACTCGCTCGTTACCCAGCAGCCGCTGGGCGGCAAGGCGCAGTTCGGTGGCCAGCGCTTCGGTGAAATGGAAGTCTGGGCGCTGGAAGCCTACGGCGCGGCCTACACCCTGCAGGAAATGCTGACGGTGAAGTCCGATGACGTGCAGGGCCGCAACCAGATGTACAAGAACATCGTCGACGGTGAGCACGAGATGGTCGCGGGCATGCCGGAATCCTTCAACGTGCTCGTGAAGGAAATCCGCTCGCTGGCCATCAACATGGAACTGGAAGACAACTGATCCATGCCGGCGCGGCGGCTCTCTCCGCCGCGCCGCTGGCAGTGACCTGAAAGCCCATCGACACAGCATTCCTCCTTCTGGAGAACACCATGAAAGACCTGCTCAATCTCTTCAACCAGCAGCGCCAGACGCTGGACTTCGACGCGATCAAGATCGCGCTGGCTTCGCCGGACCTGATCCGCTCGTGGTCCTTCGGCGAAGTGAAGAAGCCGGAAACCATCAATTACCGTACCTTCAAGCCGGAACGCGACGGCCTGTTCTGCGCCGCCATCTTCGGCCCGGTCAAGGACTACGAGTGCCTGTGCGGCAAGTACAAGCGCATGAAGCACCGCGGCGTGGTCTGCGAGAAGTGCGGCACTGAAGTGACCCTGGCCAAGGTGCGCCGCGAGCGCATGGGCCACATCGACCTGGCCTCGCCGGTCGCGCACATCTGGTTCCTCAAGTCGCTGCCGTCGCGCATCGGCCTGATGCTGGACATGACCCTGCGCGACATCGAGCGCGTGCTGTACTTCGAAGCCTACGTGGTGACCGAGCCGGGCCTGACCGCCCTGGAGCGCCGCCAGCTGCTGACCGAAGAACAGTACCTGCAGGCCCGCCAGGAGCACGGTGACGACTTCGACGCCGCCATGGGCGCCGAGGCCGTGTACGAACTGCTGCGCACGATCGACCTGCAGTCGGAGATGACCCGCCTGCGCGAGGAGATCGCCGCGACCGGTTCGGAAACCAAGCTGAAGCGACTGACCAAGCGCATCAAGCTGATCGAGGCCTTCCTGGAGTCGGGCAACCGTCCGGAATGGATGGTGATGACCGTGCTGCCGGTGCTGCCGCCGGACCTGCGTCCGCTGGTGCCGCTGGACGGTGGCCGCTTCGCGACCTCGGACCTGAACGACCTGTACCGTCGCGTCATCAACCGCAACAACCGCCTGCGCCGCCTGCTCGAACTGAGCGCGCCGGACATCATCGTGCGCAATGAAAAGCGCATGCTGCAGGAATCGGTCGATGCGCTGCTGGACAACGGTCGCCGTGGCCGTGCCATCACCGGCACCAACAAGCGCCCGCTGAAGTCGCTGGCCGACATGATCAAGGGCAAGCAGGGTCGCTTCCGTCAGAACCTGCTGGGCAAGCGCGTGGACTACTCGGGCCGTTCGGTCATCGTGGTCGGTCCGTACCTGCGCCTGCACCAGTGCGGCCTGCCGAAGAAGATGGCGCTGGAGCTGTTCAAGCCGTTCGTGTTCGCCAAGCTGCAGCGTCGTGGCCTGGCCACCACCATCAAGGCCGCCAAGAAGCTGGTCGAGCGCGAAGAAGCCGAAGTCTGGGACATCCTGGAAGAGGTCATCCGCGAGCATCCGGTGATGCTGAACCGCGCGCCGACCCTGCACCGTCTGGGCATCCAGGCGTTCGAGCCGGTGCTGATCGAAGGCAAGGCCATCCAGCTGCATCCGCTGGTCTGCACCGCGTTCAACGCCGACTTCGACGGTGACCAGATGGCCGTCCACGTGCCGCTCTCGCTGGAAGCCCAGCTGGAAGCGCGTGCGCTGATGATGTCGACCAACAACATCCTGTCGCCGGCCAACGGCGAGCCGATCATCGTGCCGTCGCAGGACGTCGTGCTGGGTCTGTACTACATGACCCGCTCGCTGGAAAACAAGAAGGGCGAGGGCATGGCCTTCGCCAACATCGCCGAAGTCAAGCGCGCCTACGACAACCGCGTGGTGGAACTGCACGCCAAGGTCAAGGTCCGCATCACCGAAGTGGTGACCGACGAGGAAGGCAACAAGCAGAACAAGACCTCGATCGTGGATACCACGATCGGTCGCGCCCTGCTGGCTGAAATCCTGCCGGAAGGCCTGCCGTTCGCGCTGGCCAACACCGAGCTGACCAAGAAGAACATCTCGCGCCTGATCAACTCCAGCTACCGTCAGCTGGGTCTGAAGGACACGGTCGTGTTCGCCGACAAGCTGATGTACACCGGCTTCGCCTACGCAACCCGCGCCGGCGTGTCGATCGGTATCGACGACATGCTGATCCCGGACGAAAAGCGCGGCATCCTCACCGAGGCCGAAGCCGAAGTGCTGGAAATCCAGGAGCAGTACCAGTCGGGTCTGGTCACCGCTGGCGAGCGCTACAACAAGGTGGTCGACATCTGGTCGCGCACCAACGAGCGCATCGCCAAGGCGATGATGGACACCATCGGTACCGAGAAGGTCGTCAATGCCAAGGGTGAGACCATCGATCAGAAGTCGATGAACTCGCTGTACATCATGGCCGACTCCGGTGCACGAGGCAGCCAGGCGCAGATCCGTCAGCTGGCCGGCATGCGCGGCCTGATGGCCCGCCCGGACGGCTCGATCATCGAGACGCCCATCAAGGCGAACTTCCGCGAAGGCCTGAACGTGCAGGAGTACTTCAACTCCACCCACGGTGCCCGTAAGGGTCTGGCCGATACCGCGCTGAAGACCGCGAACTCGGGTTACCTGACCCGTCGACTGGTCGACGTGGCGCAGGACGTGGTGATCACCGAGGTGGATTGCGGTACCACCGAAGGCCTGATCATGACCCCGATCGTGGAAGGCGGTGACGTGGTCGAGCCGCTGAAGGACCGCGTGCTGGGTCGCGTGGTTGCCGAGGACGTGTTCCTGCCGGGCAACGACGAAGATCCGATCGTCACCCGCAACACCCTGCTGGACGAGCAGTGGGTCGCCAAGCTGGAAGATGCCGGCGTGCAGAGCATCAAGGTGCGTTCGACGATTTCGTGCGAATCGGCCTTCGGTGTCTGCGCTCGCTGCTACGGCCGCGATCTGGCCCGTGGCCATCTGGTCAACATCGGTGAAGCGGTCGGCGTCATCGCCGCCCAGTCCATCGGTGAGCCGGGTACCCAGCTGACCATGCGTACCTTCCACATCGGTGGTGCGGCGTCGCGAGCTGCTGCGGTCGACAACATCACCGTCAAGACCACCGGCTCGGTCAAGTTCAGCAACCTCAAGTCGGTCGAGCATGCCAACGGCTCGCTGGTGGCAGTGTCGCGCTCGGGCGAAATCTCGGTGCTCGATGCCCACGGCCGTGAGCGTGAGCGTTACAAGCTGCCGTACGGTGCGACCATCACGTCCAAGGACGGCGATGCGATCAAGGCTGGCCAGACCGTGGCCAACTGGGATCCGCATAACCACCCGATCGTGTCGGAAGTGGCCGGCTTCATCCGCTTCATCGACTTCGTCGACGGCATCACCGTCATCGAGAAGACCGACGAGCTGACCGGCCTGGCCTCGCGCGAAATCACCGATCCGAAGCGTCGTGGTACCCAGGCCAAGGACCTGCGCCCGATCGTGCGCATCGTCGACGCCAAGGGCAACGACCTGTCGATCCCGGGCACCGATCTGCCGGCGCAGTACCTGCTGCCGCCGCGCTCGATCGTCAACCTGCAGGATGGCGCCCCGGTGGGCGTGGGCGACGTCGTCGCCAAGATCCCGCAGGAAGCCTCGAAGACCCGCGACATCACCGGTGGTCTGCCGCGCGTGGCCGACCTCTTCGAAGCGCGCAAGCCGAAGGATCCGGCGGTGCTGGCCGAGCGTTCGGGCATCATCAGCTTCGGCAAGGACACCAAGGGCAAGCAGCGCCTGATCATCAAGGACACCGATGGTTCGGAGCACGAAGAGCTGATTCCGAAGTACCGCCAGGTCATCGTGTTCGAAGGCGAGCATGTCACCAAGGGTGAAACCATCGTGGACGGCGAGCCGAGCCCGCAGGACATCCTGCGCCTGCTGGGTGTCGAACCGCTGGCGGCCTACCTGGTCAAGGAAATCCAGGACGTGTACCGCCTGCAGGGCGTGAAGATCAACGACAAGCACATCGAGGTGATCACCCGCCAGATGCTGCGCAAGGTCGAGATCACCGATCAGGGCAGCAGCAAGTTCCTGAACGGCGAGCAGGTCGAACGCCAGCGCGTTATCGAGGAGAATGCCCGCCTGTCGACCCGCAACGAGCTGCCGGCGCGGTTCGATCCGGTCCTGCTGGGCATCACCAAGGCCTCGCTGGCCACCGAGTCGTTCATCTCGGCGGCGTCGTTCCAGGAGACCACCCGCGTGCTGACCGAAGCGGCCGTGCGCGGCACCTCGGACAACCTGCGTGGCCTGAAGGAAAACGTCATCGTCGGCCGTCTGATTCCGGCCGGTACCGGTCTGGCGTACCACAGCCAGCGCCGTCGTGGCGCGTCCGGCCTCACCGAGTCGGAGATGCAGACCCTGGCCGGCACCCCGGCGGCGGTCGAGGCTCCGGCAGTGGAAGCCGAGACCGAACAGGCTGCGGGCGAGGAATGAGGTGACCGGTCCGGCCGCAAGGCCGGACCCACCTTTGCGGTAACGCCCGGGGACATGCCCGGGCGGGCTTGAAGGGCAGGGCGGCGCAGGCCGTCCGACCTGGCTGTAGCGGCAGGCGGCTCCATCCGTGGAGGGCCGGTCGAACCTGAACGGGGTACATGGAGGCCCCCCAGTAACGTTCCGGGATCAGGGACGGGCTTGACAGGACGCGTTTGACGTCGTTCCTGGCAGGTTGCTACAATCGTCTGTCTCAGCAGGCCAGAATTTTGGCCTGCTTTAACATTTCCGCATCTCTGGCCGGATTTTCCGGCCACCAATCAGAAGAACCTACTGATGGCGACGATCAACCAGCTGGTCCGCAAGCCGCGGCAAGCGACCACCTACAAGAGTGCCTCGCCGGCGCTCGACAAGTGCCCGCAGCGCCGTGGCGTCTGCACCCGTGTCTACACCACCACTCCGAAGAAGCCGAACTCGGCCCTTCGCAAGGTTGCCAAGGTCCGCCTGACCAACCAGGAAGAAGTGATTTCCTACATCGGTGGTGAAGGCCACAACCTGCAGGAGCACTCCGTGGTCCTGATCCGCGGCGGTCGCGTCAAGGACCTGCCGGGTGTGCGTTACCACACCGTTCGTGGCTCGCTCGACGCCGCCGGCGTTGCCAAGCGTCGCCAGGCCCGTTCCAAGTACGGCGCCAAGCGTCCGAAGGCCTAAGGAGAGAGCACTATGTCGCGTAAGGGTAATACTCCGCAGCGTTCCGTCCTGCCCGATCCGAAGCACGGAAGCGAAACCATCGCCCGCTTCATCAACATGGTCATGCAGAGCGGCAAGAAGTCCGTCGCCGAAAAGATCGTGTACGGCGCCATGGACGTGATCACCGAGAAGAACAGCAGCGCCAACGCCATCGAGCTGGTGCAGAAGGCGCTGGACAACGTCGCTCCGGCGGTCGAAGTCAAGTCGCGTCGCGTCGGCGGTGCCACCTACCAGGTGCCGGTCGAAGTGCGTGCCTCGCGCAAGATGGCTCTGGCCATGCGCTGGCTGATCGACTCCGCGCGCAAGCGTGGTGAGAACACCATGCCGAAGAAGCTGGCTGCTGAACTGATCGACGCCTCGGAAAACCGTGGTGGCGCCATCAAGAAGCGCGAAGAAACCCACCGCATGGCCGAAGCCAACAAGGCATTCGCCCACTACCGCTGGTGAGTTTGACGGCCTTGCAAAACAGGCAGGGCAGCACCACCTAGGTGCTGCCTCGCGGTCCCAGAAGGACTGCGCCAACCCGAAGGCCGCCGAAAGGCGGCGTTCGGCCATCCGAAATCCAAGAAATCTGAGAGGCTCCCCGTGGCCCGTTCCACTCCCATCGAGCGTTACCGTAACTTCGGCATCATGGCTCACATCGATGCCGGCAAGACCACCACGTCCGAGCGCATCCTGTTCTACACCGGCAAGAGCCACAAGATCGGTGAAGTGCATGACGGCGCCGCCACCATGGACTGGATGGAGCAGGAGCAGGAGCGTGGCATCACGATCCAGTCCGCTGCCACCACCGCGTTCTGGAAGGGCATGGACAAGTCCCTGCCGGAGCATCGCTTCAACATCATCGACACCCCGGGGCACGTCGACTTCACCATCGAAGTGGAGCGCTCGCTGCGCGTGCTCGACGGTGCGGTGTTCGTGCTGTGTGCCGTCGGTGGCGTGCAGCCGCAGTCGGAAACCGTGTGGCGCCAGGCCAACAAGTACCACGTGCCGCGCATCGCGTTCGTCAACAAGATGGACCGTACCGGTGCCAACTTCCAGAAGGTCGTCGGCCAGCTGAAGGCCAAGCTGGGCGCGGTTGCCGTGCCGATGCAGCTGCCGATCGGCGCTGAAGACAACTTCAAGGGCGTCGTCGACCTGCTGAAGATGAAGGCCATCCACTGGGATGAAGCCTCGCAGGGCATGAAGTTCGAGTACAGCGACATCCCGGCTGAACTGCAGGCGGCTGCTGAAGAAGCCCGCCAGTTCATGGTCGAGACCGCTGCCGAAGCCAGCGAAGAGCTGATGGAGAAGTACCTGGGCGGCGAAGAGCTGGCCGAGGCTGAAATCATCAACGCGCTGCGTACCCGCACCCTGGCCACCGAGATCGTGCCGATGTACTGCGGCTCGGCGTTCAAGAACAAGGGCGTGCAGGCCATGCTGGACGGCGTGATCCAGCTGCTGCCGTCGCCGGTCGATGTGCCGGACGTGAAGGGCGTGGACGTCGACGACGATACCGTCGAGATGACCCGCAAGTCGGACGACAAGGCGCCGTTCTCGTCGCTGGCCTTCAAGATCATCACCGACCCGTTCGTCGGCGCGCTGACCTTCTTCCGCGTCTACTCGGGCACGCTGAACGGTGGTGACACCGTGCTGAACTCGGTGAAGGGCAAGAAGGAGCGCATCGGCCGCATCCTGCAGATGCACTCGAACAACCGCGAGGAAATCAAGGAAGTTCTGGCGGGTGACATCGCTGCGGCCGTGGGCCTGAAGGACACCACCACCGGTGACACCCTGTGCGCCGTGGACGCCCCGATCATCCTGGAGCGCATGACGTTCCCGGAGCCGGTGATCTCGATGGCCGTCGAGCCGAAGACCAAGTCGGACCAGGAAAAGATGGGTCTGGCCCTGGGTCGTCTGGCGCAGGAAGATCCGTCGTTCCGCGTCAAGACCGACGAAGAATCCGGCCAGACCATCATCTCGGGCATGGGCGAGCTGCACCTGGACATCATCGTCGACCGCCTGAAGCGCGAGTTCAACGTTGAAGCCAACGTCGGCGCGCCGCAGGTGGCCTACCGCGAAACGATCACCCTGGCCGACGTCAAGTCGGACTACAAGCACGCCAAGCAGTCCGGTGGTAAGGGTCAGTACGGTCACGTCGTGATCGAGCTGTCGCCGATCACCGCTGAAGACCGTGCCGATCCGAAGCTGGCTCCGGCCATCAAGGACGACTTCCTGTTCATCAACGACATCACCGGCGGCGTGATCCCGAAGGAATTCATTCCGTCGGTCGAGAAGGGCCTGCGCGAAACCATCACCAGTGGCCCGCTGGCTGGCTTCCCGGTCGTGGACGTCAAGGTGAAGCTGGTGTTCGGTTCGTACCACGACGTCGACTCCTCGGAAATGGCGTTCAAGCTGGCTTCGTCGATGGCCTTCAAGCAGGGCTTCGCCAAGGCCAAGCCGGTGCTGCTGGAGCCGATCATGAAGGTCGAGATCGTGACCCCGGAGGATTACCAGGGTGACGTGATGGGCGACGTCAGCCGTCGTCGCGGCGTGCTGCAGGGTTCCGACACCACCGGTGACGGTTCGGCCAGCATCATCAACGCGATGATCCCGCTGGGTGAAATGTTCGGCTACGCCACTGCGCTGCGTTCGCAGACCCAGGGCCGCGCCACCTTCACCATGGAATTCGATCACTACGAGCCGGCTCCGACCAACATCGCCGAAGCCGTCATGAAGAAGGGCTGAGCCTCGCTCAGCCTCTCTTGAAACCACTTACGAACAATCAAGGTATATAACAATGGCA